>NZ_JALVIW010000104.1:0-49169 GCF_027028515.1 Desulfurobacterium sp.
CTGCAGATTACTTCATCACCAATTGTGAAGCTTTTATCTTTTACTTTTCCAGATATAGTGTATGAAACGGTATGATTTGTAGAATCAACAGTAACGTTGAATGTATCTACTGTTACGATATTACTGTCAAACATAGATGCACCAGTACCTGTTCCTGTAGCATTCTGGTAAACCCTTCTTATGATATTGTTGCTGTTTAAGTAATATTCAATTTTATATTTACATACCGGATTTGCGGTACTCCATGTTTGATTGTCACAATTGTTCGCAGTATCTGTATAGTCTATATAGTATATAGTTAGTGGATCGGTAGCACTTCCGTTTCCACTAACAGGTGTTATTCCTGCGGCAGCCACACCTCCATATCCTGCTTTTCTTAAATCTGAATCTATGATTTCTACAACATTAAATACAGATATGTTGCCCCTGGAGGTTTTCATGGTCGTATCAAGCTGCTTGTATCCATAAGAGAAAAAAATAACAGCAGCAGCCATAATGATGATGCCTATCACCATGGCTACTACAACTTCTAAAAGTGTAAATCCTGACCTTGAAGTTTTCATTACCAGTTTCCTTTTATATATTCTAATGTAACATTTCCGTGGTAGTTTTGGTATGAAAAATTGCTGATTACCTTTATCTTTTTGGTATTTGGATCCACTCCATTATCAACTATCCATTCGATATTGGCATCACCGCTGAATCCATCACAGCATGTATCAGGATCGTTGTCACAGGTCTCATCAGTTCCTACAGTTAGGCAGGGATCAGTATAGTTGAGGCTTGCAAGGTGTTCAAGAACTTTGTTGGCTTTATAGAGAGCCGCTTCTCTTTCCTGGTTTATTTTTGAGTATTTAATGTTGAATATAATAAGCATACCTATTCCGAGTATTGCGATAGCAAATATAGCCATTGCTATTAAAGTTTCAACGACAGTAAAACCTTCCTTTTTCAATTTATAACCTCTGCAAATAGATTCTTCCGCTCGTTTGATTTACGGTTATTCTATAAGATATTCCATATCCGGAAATGTCAATGTGCCCACTTGGATAAAGGAGTTTATTCCTTTTAAAAACAACGATAGGTAAAGCTGTTGGAAGAGTGCCATTGAAATCGTCTGTTATAGAAAGACTAAAAACAGGTGTTAGCGTTATTTCACTGGGGAGAGAGACCTGTTTTATCAATACAGGGGTGGTACCGGAACCATAAGGAGCGGCTATGTAATAAGCGTTGGTATCAAAAGCTACAGCACTTCCACCTTTTTCCATTGCAAGGCTTTGTGCCCACATTAAGTCAGAAGTAAGCTCTTCTGCAATTTGCTTAACTTTAATTTGGTGTATCCATGTACTTATTTGAGGAACTGCTATAGCTGATAAAATTAATACTACAGCAATGGCCACAATTAATTCAGTAAGGGTAAATCCTCTGTTTTTCATTTTTTTATCCTTTTTTATGCCGTGTTCTTTTTATGCATTTTATTCTCTATACTGAGGTTAATTAGTTCTATTATATATTATACTCTATACTTCATATCTGGAGAAATGTACGAATACGCTATAAGAAAGAAAACCTTTCGAAAATCTAATATTCCGGAAAGTTAGTTCCGAGTTAGGGTCTCTATACGACGTGCTAAAGAGTCTGTAGAAATAGGGACTGATTGAAAATTTCTGGATTATGGATGTAAGATTGGGAAAGTGCTACGGACTCACGGAGCTGGAAAGAGAAGTTCTGAAAGAGTTGAAGGATGGGATAACTCTCCTGAAAGGAGTAATTGAAAACCTTGAGGAGGTGGAAAAATGAACTACCAGATTAATTATCAGATTGCTGTTTCCATCCTTTCCATACTGATGGGTGTACTGCTCTACGCTTTCAGAAACACTCCCAATCCGTACATAGGTATAAGGATAGGGTACACGTACCTTTCAAAGGAAGCCTGGAGGAGGGCGAACACTTTCGCCGGTATTTACTGTATGGTATCCGGTTTTGTCCTCCTGGCAGTATCTTTAATCTTTCATCCCTCCAGATCCGTCTTTCTGGCGATAATCCTGATTCTGGCTGCAGTACTCGCAGTTCAGAGCTACAGAATAGCAAAGGAAACCTACAAAAGGGAAGGCCTGAAAACCCATGTAAGTGCTGCGAGACTGAAAAAGATGGAAGCAAAATCCACAGACGTGAAACTGTATCTGCTCGTCCAGCTAATTCCCGTCGTTGTTTACCTGATTCTCGCTTTGGCTCTGTGGAATAAACTTCCGGATACCGTTGCGATACACTTCAGTGCGAGCGGTAGACCTAACGGTTACGCCAGCAAGTTCTCCGGAGCTCTCACAATTCCACTCACTGTTATGGCTATAGTTCCGGTAATTACGGCAGTGTCCTTAAAGGAGCCGATGCTCGTCCGCTATCCGAAGGGAAGTCAGGTAGCAGTCTTTAAAGTTCTCACGGGTGTGCAGTTTATCGTTGCAACTGCTGTAACGCTTGCTCTGCTCTACAATGCGGGTATGATCTCAGGCAATTCAATTGTATTGCTCGTAACCTGTTTTATCGTACTGCTGATAGTCTGGATAGCATGGGTTTGGCGCTGCGAGGTGATTGCGTGATTTTGCAACTTTTCATTTTTAATCCACCTATTAACTAATGAGGTGTAAATAATCTTATTAACAATGGTTCGGTGATTAGCAAAATTTTCCTTGTCTGTAAATTTGTTTAAGTCAGGCCAAGTATCTAAAAAGTCGTTTTAAATTTCTTGACAATTTCATTCAAAAATCCTAAATTAACAATCAGAAGGAGGCGGTGGGAATGAAGGATGAACATACCCCAGTATATATGATAAGTGTTGTGGCTAAGCTTGCTGGAGTTCATCCCCAGACTTTGAGGTTTTATGAAAATGAGGGACTTTTAAAACCTTCAAGAACGGAAGGTAAAACAAGGCTTTATTCTGAGGCGGACCTTAAGCGGGTGAAGCGTATAGTTGCTCTTACTCGAGATAGAGGTGTTAATGTAGCGGGTGTTGAACTTATTCTTAATATGGAAGATGAGCTTAACCGTTTATTTAAACTTCTCTCTCAGCTTCTTGATGAAACGTTAAAACAGGCATTTGTTGAACGTCTTGAAGAGGAAGATTTTAAAGAGCTTAACGTGAAAAAGCTTATAGAAATTCTCTCTGAATAACTTGTGCGGACGGTTTTGGCTGCCTGAATTGTAAGGCGACGAATAAGAAAAAATTTTTCTACAGGGAGGTAGATTATGAACATCTGGGATCTTTTAAGCGGAAGGGCAAAAGATTCTATTATGCTTTCTCAGGAAATTGCAAGACAACTTGGCGAGAGGTATGTTGATACAGAGCATTTGCTGCTTGCTCTTGTTGAAATTCCGGGTTCACCTGTTGTGGATATTTTTACTATAGCTGGTTATGACCCGATAAAGGTTAAGAAGTTCATAAGAGAACATGTTGATAGGCTTGGAAGACTTGGACTCTCTACTGGTTACACTGGATATGAAGAGATTTACATTACGCCGACTCTTAAAAAAGTCCTTGATTCAGCAATAGATGAAGCGAAAAATATGAAAGCAAGAAACGTGGATGTTGAACATCTTTTCCTTGCACTGTTTAATGTTCCTGAAGGAATGGCTGCCAGAATTTTGAACAAGCTTGGTATGACCAAAGATGAAGCTGTTAAGGCGGTTGAAAAGTATAGATCTGGTAAGAAGAAACTCTCCAGGGATATTACTGGAAAGAAAGGTGGAAAGCAGCTTCCAGAAATTCTTCGCAAATACGCTATTGATCTCACGGGACTTGCAGAAGAGGGTAAACTTGACCCCGTAATTGATAGAGAAACAGAGATGAAAAGGGTTATTCAGATTCTTTCAAGGAGGACAAAAAACAATCCTGTTCTTGTAGGTCCTGCTGGTGTTGGTAAGACCGCAATTGTTGAAGGTGTCGCTCAAAAAATTGTTAACGGTGAAGTGCCTGACGATTTGAAAGATAAAAGGATAGTTACACTTGATATGGCGTCGCTTGTTGCTGGAACAAAGTATCGTGGAGAGTTTGAAGAGAGACTCAAGCAGGTGCTTGATGCTGTTAAAAATGAAGGCAACATTATTCTCTTTATCGATGAGCTTCATACAGTTATTGGCGCTGGTGCTGCAGAGGGTTCCATGGATGCAGCTAACATTATGAAACCGGCACTTGCAAGGGGTGAATTTAGGGTTATAGGCGCTACAACAACCGATGAGTACAGAAAGCATATAGAAAAAGACCCTGCCCTTGAGAGGAGATTTGCACCGGTTTGGGTTGACGAGCCGGATGTGGATACTGCAATTCTTATGCTTAAGGGTTTAAGACCAAAACTTGAAGAGCACCATAAGGTTAAGATAACCGATGAAGCTATAGAGGCAGCTGTTAAGCTTTCTAAAAAGTACATTCAGGGAAGATATCTGCCTGACAAGGCTATAGATGTTCTTGATGAGGCGTGTGCAAGGAAGAGAATTCAGGCTACTTATGTTTCACCTGAAATGCACGAGCTTAAGGAAAAGCTCCATGAGCTGAGAGCAGAGCTTGATGAAGCTGTTAAGAAAGAAGAGTTTGACAAGGCTGCAAAGCTCAAGGCTGAAATTAAGAAGATAGAAGAGAAGATCAAGGAGCTTGAAGAGAAGCAGGCCAAGATGAAAGAGGAGTCAAAAGGCGACAGGCCTGTTGTAACGGCAGAAGACATTGCAGAAGTTATCTCTGAAATGACAGGTATCCCTGCTTCAAAGCTTCAGGAAGAAGAGATACAAAAACTCTTAAGAATGGAGAAAGAGCTTCACGAAAGAGTTATTGGCCAGGAGAGAGCTATAAAGGCCATTTCAGAAGCTATAAGAAGGGCAAGAGCGGGACTTCAGCCTGCAAACAGGCCGCTTGGAAGCTTCCTCTTCCTTGGACCGACGGGTGTTGGTAAGACAGAGCTTGCGAAAACACTTGCAGAGTATCTCTTTGGCGATGAGACGGCAATTATAAGACTTGACATGTCTGAGTACATGGAAAAGCATGCAGTTTCAAAACTTATCGGTGCACCTCCGGGATATGTTGGTTACGATGAAGGCGGTCAGCTTACAGAAGCTGTTAGAAGGAAACCTTACAGTGTTATTCTTCTTGACGAGATTGAGAAAGCCCATCCAGATGTGTTTAACATCCTTCTCCAGATACTTGACGATGGAAGGCTAACAGATGCAAAGGGTAGAACTGTAGATTTCAGCAATACAGTGATAATTATGACCTCTAATGTTGGTTCTGAATATTTGATGCACCTTTCTAAAGAAGAGTTTGAGAAGAATTATGACAAGATTAAAGAGCAGATAATGAACGAGCTTAAGAAGAGGTTTAGGCCTGAATTCCTCAATAGAATTGATGAAATAATCATCTTCCATCCGCTTGCAGAGGAAGAGATTAAGCAGATTGTTGACTTGCTTATCAGGCAGCTTAACAGGAGACTTGAAGAGCGGGGTATTAAAATCAGGCTTACAGAAGAGGCCAAGAAAGAGCTTGCCAGGCGTGGTTATGTTCCCGAGTTTGGCGCAAGACCGCTTAAGAGAACGATACAGAGAGAAGTTGAGACACCGCTTTCTGTTGAGATACTGAAGGGCAACGTTCAGGAAGGTGACACCGTTAAGGTTGATTATGATAAGGAAAAAGGTGAATTTACCTTTAGCGTTGAAAAACCTGAACTTCCAGAGGCTACAAAAGCTGAGATAAAAACAGAAGGTGAAGAAGAGAAGAAAGCTGACGATGGCAAGGAAGAGGGTGAAGATAAAGAGTGATTGACGTTGTTCGTGAAAATTGAAAGGGGGCTTTAAAGCCCCCTTTTTTATTCTGAAATTACCATTTCTGCTGTTTTTAGTGAGTTATAGACACAATCGTTTACGCCAACGCCTCTGTAGGCGTTGGCGTTTAAAAATAACCCGCCATGGTTTGAAGCAAGTTTAAAGATTTCATTTACCTTTTCAACGTGTCCTACAGTGTAGTGGGGGATGCCCTTTGGATGTTTAAAAACGGCTGTCATAATAGGTCTGTGGCGAATTTTCATAATTCTTTTAATGTCTTTATAAGTCATTCTTGCTATTTCTTCTTCTCCTGCCAGTGCAAGGTGAGGTTGTCTTGCACCACCCACCATAGCCCTTATAAGTGCTTTTCCTTCCGGTGCTCTGTTCGGGAAAACACTTGAATCCCAGAGAACGCCTAATATTTTTCTGCCTTCAGATCTTGGAACCAAAAATCCAAAGCCATCAAGATTGTGTCCCAATCCTTTTTTTATGAACCCGAAAGCTATTACGGCTATCGGTGAATATTCTATTTCGTAGAGCTTCTCTGCAAGTTTTTCGTCAAAATTTTTAACAAGGGCTGCTGCAACGTAAGAAGGTGTTGATAAAACTACTTTATCAAAGCTTTCTTCAAAGATTTCATCATCCTTTTCATAAACAATTTTCCACTTTCCGTTTTCCGGTATCAGTTTTTTGACGGTAGTTCCAGGGTGAATTTCACCTTTTATGTTTGCAACGAGGGCGTCTATCAGGTCTTTAACGCCGCCTTTAAATGATGTCAGAACACCACCGGGCCCTGCCGTTGCATCTTTTTTTTCTTTTTTCATTGCTAAAAGACCCTTTATCAAGCCGCCGTACTTTTTCTCGAGATGCCATACGGCAGGGAAGGCTGCTTTTACACTTAGTTTATCGGGATCACCGGCGAATATTCCGGCAGCCATGGGGTCTATGAGTTTTTCAAGTGCCTCTTTGCCTATTCTTCTTTTAACAAACGATGAGAGGCTTTCGTCAGAATCGTCTTTTTTGGGAGGTATAAAGTATTCTGCCGCAAGTCTGAGTTTTCCTTTGAAAGACATGACGTAAGATGAAAGGAAAGCTATGGGATTTTCCGGAAGGCGAACCAGTTTACCGTTAACAAAAACAAAACGCTTTCTTGCCTTGTCAGAACTTCTATAAAGTCTATCCTCTATCTTTAAGTCTTTTACAAGGTCGAGTGTATAAGGTTTATTGTCTAAAAAGCCGTTTGGTCCTGTTTCTATGATAAACCTATCTTTTTGGACGGTTAACATTTTTCCGCCCGGCACGTTTTCCTTTTCAAAAATAGTTACTGAAACGTTATCACCGCCGAACTTTTCAATGTAAAATGCCGTTGAAAGTCCTGAAACTCCTGCACCTACGACTGCAACCTTTTTCATCTGTTAACCTCTTAAAAGTTTTTGGCACTCCTGCGATATGGCAGTTATCAGGTCTTTGTCGCGATGGTTTAGTGGTACTCTAATGTATTTTTCAATGCCTGCCTTTTCTGCCACTTCTCTATATTCTACATCAAGTTCAAACAGTGTTTCTATGTGTTCAGAGATAAAGCTTATCGGGAAAACAACCAACTCTTTAATGCCTTCTTTTCCTAACTTTTCTATCACTTCTTCCGTTGCTGGTTCGAGCCATTTTATTGGTCCAACTTTACTCTGGTAGGAGATGGAAAAAGGTATGTCAAGTCCTTTCATGACAAGGGAAACGGTATCTTCTATTTCTTTTATGTAAGGATCGCCTCTTTCAATCAGGTATGCCGGCAAGCTGTGGGCACTGAAGAGTATAAAGGGATTTTTCGTGTTTTTAAGGCTGTTTTCAAGCTGTTTTCTTATCCAGGTTATGTAGTGAGGATTTCTGCACCACGATTTTACGGTTTTCGCATTTTTGAAATGGTTTTTAACGTCTCTTACACAGGCGCCTGCCGTGGCAAAAGAGTAGTGAGGATACAGAGAGATAGCTGCAATCTCTGTGGCGCCATAATCTTTGATTTCTGCAGCAACCTCTTTAAGCAATGGAGCTGAATAGAGCATTCCTGTAAATGTCTTTACACCTGTTATTTCCTCAACAGCTTTTGCTATTTCAATGGCGTATTTAACGGTTGGTGAGCTTCCGCCAATTGCCTGGTAGTTTGGTGCTACTTTTTTCGAACGGATTGTGGCTATTATGTAGGCAAGAGGTTTCTGTAAAAATTCTGGAACACCAAAGTTTATAAGGTCTCTGTCGGAAAACAGACGGTACAAGAAAGGTTTGATCTCTTTTATATCGGAAGGTCCGCCCATGTAAACTATTAGATTTGCCTTCTTCAACACCTCACCTCTTGGAATCTTGAATAAGAGGAATGATAGCAGTTTTTAAGGTATATTTAAATGTAAGAGGTCTTGTTTTGGAGGGGCAATGAAATTTATAACAGAACCTGAAATTTATGAAATTCTTGGTAAAGTGGGACTGCCGGTGGTACGGCATAAGGTTTTTCACAGTGTGGATAGTCTTGATTGGAATTACTTTCCCGCTATAGTTAAGCCTGTCGTTAGAAAACCTATTCACAAAACGGAAGCTGGCGGAGTTATTGAATGTTCTGATGATAGAGCTGTGAAATAGGCCATTAATACTCTTTCAATGCGTTTTCCCGATGCAGAATGCTTTATAGTAGAGGAAAAAGTAGAAGGTATAGAGGCTTTTCTAACTCTTAAGAGAGATTCTTCTTTTGGTTTTGTTGGAGGTTTTGGAACGGGTGGTTTCTTCGTTGAGTTTTTAGATGATGTCGTTTTTCTGCCGGCGTTTGCCACACGTAGTGAGATTGGAAAGGCACTTAAAAAGACAAGACTTTTAAAACTCATTAAAGGATACAGGAATAAAAGAGGTAATGAAGAGCTTTTTATAGATTTTGTTTTTAATTTTTTAAAGATTCCCGGAATTTTCCCGGAGATAGAAGAAATTGAGATAAATCCCCTTTTTATAGGAGGGGATTTTGTCCTTCCTGCCGATGGTAAGGGCTTTATAGGGGATGTTTTTGAAAAAGAAAAAGAAGCAACGCCTGTTCCTTCTGATATCTTTTGTCCTGAGTCAGTTGCCGTTATAGGTGCTTCAAAGAGGGAAGGTTCTGTAGGCTATGCCCTTTTAAAGAATCTTTCAGATTTTTCGGGAAAAGTGTTTGCAGTTAATCCAAAGTATAGTGAAATAAATGGAAAAAAGTGTTTCCCGTCTGTTTTATCAGTCAAAGATAATGTGGACTGTGCTGTTATAGCTGTCCCTGCGCCTTTAGTTCCTGAAGTTTTGAGGGAGTGTGGTGAGAAAGGCGTAAAGCTTGCAGTTATCATTTCTGCCGGATTTGGTGAGAGAGGAGAAGAGGGAAAGCTACTTGAGAAAGAAATAAAGGATATAGCCAGAAATTACAGTATAAGGATTTTAGGTCCTAACACGCTTGGTTTTATAATTCCTTCTATTGGTTTGAATGCTTCATTTTCAAAGGTTATGCCCGAAAGAGGTAATGTGGCTTTTATATCCCAGAGTGGTGCAATCATTACCGCTATTTTGGATAAAGCACTTGAAGAGGATTTTGGTTTTTCTTCTGTTTTCAGCCTTGGAAATCAGGTTGATATTTCAGTTACCTCTTTGCTTCAGTCCCTTTCAGATAGTGAAAGAAACCGTGTTTTTATGGTCTACGTTGAAGAAATAAAAGACGGAGAGTTGCTGTTTTCCATTTTAAAGAGGAGACCGGTTGTTTTTATAAAAGCCGGTAGAAGTAGTGAGGGAAAAAGGGCTACATCTTCCCACACAGGTGCCCTTGCCGGTGATTATAGAGTTTTTAAAGATGTGGTAACGTTAAAGGAAGGTATTGTTGTTGATAGTGTTGATGAAGCTCTTGAGTGTTCACGAGTTTTATCATGTTATGGGAAATTAAAGGGTAATAGAGCGGTTGTTATCACTAATGCAGGAGGATTTGGGGCACTTCTTGCCGACTACCTTTCTTTGTATGGATTTTTGCTGATTGATATTGAACCGATTAAGAAAAAGCTTAGCTCTTTCCTTCCTAAAGGGTGGAGCCGCATAAATCCAATAGATATACTTGGTGATGCCACTTCTTTAAGGTATGAAAAAACGTTTAAAGCAGTTGAAAACCTTGATTGGGATGTTGCCTTTGTGGTTGTGACGCCTCAATACATGACCGATATCCACTTTATTGCACGTGAGATAGTAGATTTTCAAAAAAGGGTAGCTAAACCCGTTTTTCCCTGTTTTATAGGAGGATTTTCTGTAAAAAATGGCATAAAGTATGTTGAGAAAAACGGCATTCCCGCATTTACAGAGCCGCTTCTCATGGCGAAAGTGGTCTCTTTTTTAACAGAAAGGTAAAGCCGGAAAAAATTCCGGCTCTTATCTTATAAATTTCAAATTTTCAAGGTCTTCAAGGAGGGCCTGAAGGTCCTCTTCGTGTTCAACCTCATCGGTAAGTATTTGAAGGACAAGATTGTAAGTGATAGGATCTATATCCTTTGTAAATTTCAATATTTCACTGTAGGTATCAATTGCACACTGTTCTCCCCTTACGTTCTGTTCAAGGATTTTTCTCACAAACGGGTCATCGGGTGTTTCATATCCGCAGTTTGTCTTTTCAAACCATTCTTTTGGCGTTAATATCGGTGTTCCGCCGAGCTCAAGAATTCTTGTTACAAGCATATCGGCATGCCTTAGCTCATCGGTTGCGTGCTGAACCAACTCTGCTATTACTGCATCTTTCATGGGTCCCTTTACAACTTTTGAACCTATCCAGTACTGATAATAGGCAAGCCATTCATCACACAGGGCTTTGTTGAGCATTTCAACAATTTTGTCCGCATGTTCGCCAACAAGTGCTCTTCCTCTCGTTCCCATGATTCCTCCAGATTTCTTTTCTATTTTTAAATTTAAGATATCAGCTCGTATCCGCCAAGGAGTATAAGCACTAAATTTGCAGTGAACAGAATTTCTCTTTCAAATTTTGAAAGTTTATCAAGGACACGTTTGTTGCCAAAAAAGAGAGAAACCAAGTTCCACATTATGAAACTTGTTGCTACTATTTCCGCACCGAAGAGAAGTTTCACAGGCGCTGGTGTTTGAGGCGGTATTAGCTGGGTGAATATACCTAAAAGTATAAGGGGCAACTTGGGATTTAAAATGTTGCAGAAAAATCCTTCACGGAAATTTTTTCTGCTCGATGTTAAAGTTTTTTCACTTTTTATTTCAAATCTGTCTATTCTTTTTCTCATTTGAAGAAATCCCGATATGCCTATGTATATAAGATATAAAGAACCAGCCGATTTAACGATTTTAAACAGCGTCGGGTTTTGTGATAGAAGGCAGATACCAAATACTGCAGTAAGTGTATGGATGACAATACCTGTTGTAATTCCCAAAATTGTTAGAAAACCGTTTTTGTAGCCACCGCTGATGGTGTTTTTCATAACTAATATGAAGTCCGGCCCCGGTGTTAAGAGGAGCAGGGTCCAGACTATAAACAGAGTAGCTGCTATTTTTATCATTTTAATAACCTTTCACATTCTTTTATGGTTTTAAATACGTAGTCGGGACGAAGGTTCTCATCGATTGAGTTTAAAATGTCCGGTGAAGAGTACTTTCCGGAAAGGACGAAAACAGTTTTAAAGCCAACAGCTTCTTTTCCACCAGCAAGGTCCGAGAACGGGTCGTCACTTACCATATAGATTTTTGAAGGCTCCTTTATTCCTACAAGTTCAAATGCTCTTTCAAAGTAGAGTTTTGAAGGTTTTCCAAAGGATACAACGGGGCAGTTTCCCGCATACGAAAGGCAGGTCGCTATTGCACCGACACTTGGACTTACAAGGCCGTCCCTGTCAAGGATAATTCTGTTCATGTGATACGAGAAAAGCTTTGCGCTGTTTAAAACGATTGCCGATGTGGCCGTTTTTAGTTTTTTAAAGTCAACTTCTTTGTCCCTTCCAACTACCACTGCATCAACGTTGTAGTCATCTTTTACTTCAAAGCCGCTTTCTCTCAGGAACGATTTTATTTTTTCTGTGCCCAAGAAGTATATGGATTTTACGCCTTCCTTTTTCAATGTATCCACTGCAAGAAATGATGGCGATAAGAGTTTCTTTTCGTTTACGTTAAAACCTTTACTTTTCAGTATTTCTATTAGTTCTGAAGGTTTTTCGGTTGAGTTGTTGGTTGCGACTATCCATGGTATGCCCATGGAGTCAAGTTTTTCGGTGAATTCAAGAGCTTCAGGGAAAGGTGTATAGGATTTATCTTTTACAAGTGTTCCCTCAAGATCAAGCAGGAAGGCCACTTCCGCCATTGATAGTCCTCCGATTTTGAGAAGATGTATTGATTAAGTTAGTAATCTATCAGTTTGAGCCGCTCTTCGGGTGTTACAATCTGTGTTATTTTTATTCCGTATTGGTCTTCCACAACGTAAAGTTCACCTTTTGCAACTAACTTTCCATTAACCTTTATGTCAACTGGTTCGTTTATATGTCTGTCAAGTTCAACGATGCTGTTTGGGTGAAGGTTCAAAATATCTTCTAATGTCATCTCTGTGTTGCCCACTTCCACGGATATTTCAACAGGTATGTCTGCTAAAAGTTCCATCTTTTCAAGTTCCGGACAGGCTATTTTTTCAGCTTCCTGTTGTTCTGCTAAAGCTTGAGACCAGTCAGCCATTACGTCTTCAGCAGGTGTTTCCTTTGATGAAGAGTCTTCAGTTTCAGCAGATTTCTCTTTCTGCTCTTTATCCGCTTCCTGCTGAGAAAGAGCCTGCTCCCATTGCGCGGCAATTTCTTCTTGAGATAACTCACTCTGTTGATTCTGTTCCGTTTGATTTTGGTTCACTTCCTGTTGATTCTGCTTCTCCTCTGCCATTTCTGTTCCTCTCAATAGCTGTGTCTGTTATAAGTGCTGCGTATTTATCCTTTATTTTACCCATTTTTGCCCTAAATTTTGGTTTATCCTCCACGTAAAGTAAAATTTCATCGCCTTTTGTTACAGAAAGAAGAATCTTATCACCAGCTTTCCAGTTAACAAGTTCTTTGACTTTTACTTTTTTCTTTTCAAGTTCAAGGTAAAGATTGAGTTTAAGATGTTTTAACTTTCTTATAAGTTCTCTATCCCACACAGGATCTTTTTTGGTAAACCCTGTCTCTGAAAAGATCATGTCTTTTATGGGCAGGAACAAATCCTGTGGGAAACAGAAGAAAAAAGGTGCCTCGTAACCTTCTATATCCATGTTGCATTCTACAACTATAACTTTATCGTTAGGTGATACGATTCTTGCCAGAGTAGGGTTTAACTCTATTGATTTCAGGTCTATTTTTACAGGATAAAACTCTTTCCAGATGTCTTCAAATGTTTCAAGAGCTATATCAACGAAATCACTTATGATTTTTGTTTCAAGTCTTGTGAAATCTCTTCCTTCTACCTTGAATGGTTTTGCAGGGCCTCCGAACATTACACTTATAATTACGAAAACTAACCTTGAGTCAAGAACAAAGAGGAAATTTTCTTTTAATGGTTTCATGCTTACTATGCTGTAGCTTGATGGTAAAGGAATTTTTGACATAAAGTTGTCAAATTTTGTTATATAAATGCTGTTCTTGCTTACCATGGAGATTCTTGGTACTAAACCTCTTATTCTTTCGCTGAAAATTTTAATCCACCTTTCAAATATAAGTTCAAGGCCGGGGACATCTCCTTTCTTTATTTGTTCAAGTTCAGAAAAATCAAAGGGCCTTATTTTTTTGGCTTCGGTATTTTCTTCCTTATTATCTTTATCTTCCCCTAAAAGAGCATCTATCTCTTCCTGGGAGAGGAAATCTTCTGCCACGCTTCCTCCTTACACCAGTTCTTCAGAACCGCCGATGTCTATTTTACCTTCAGCTGCAAGCTGTTTTATGACCATAATAATCTTCTTCCTTGCTTTTTCAACGTCAGATTTTCTAACAGGTCCAAGTGCTTCCATGTCTTCCATAAGCATCTGGGCGGCACGTTTGGACATGTTGGACAGGAACTTGTTGACAATTTCTTCAGGTGCGCCTTTAAGTGCAAGGATAAGATCGTTTTTCTCAACTGCTTTGAGGATTTCAATAATTGCACGGTTATCAAGTTTAAGAATGTCTTCAAATTTGAACATTCTTTCTTCAATGGAATCTGCCAGACTTTCGTTTTCCTTCCTTATATCTTCAAGAATTTCGTTGGCAAGTTCTTTTGGAAGTGCGTTAACAATTTCTGCCGCTATATCAACACCGCTTAATGTCTGTTCTTTTCCAGCGCCCACTGTTATAAGTTCTTCTTCTAAAGCTTCAGTGACAAGCTTTAACGTGTTTGTTGATATCTTCTCAAGTGTTGCCAGTCTTTTTATTACTTCATCTCTAACGTTTGTAACACCCAGGCGTTTAGGAAGGTACTGGATAATTTCAGCTGCTTTTTGCGGTTTTATCTGGGACAGGACAATGGCAATTATCTGAGGGTGTTCTTTCTCTATCAGTTTTGCAATGAATTTCGGGTCAAGTTTTTCAAGTTCTTTAAACACCATCTTTTTGTTTTCAGAGAACATTGTGCTTTCAAGTAGTTCCCTGTACTTTTCAGGCGGTAACGCCTTTTCAAGCAGCTTCCTCAGGTTATCAGGAGCAACTTTTAGAGGGGCAAGCTGCGTAAGTTTACCGTAAGCTTCTTCAAGAACAAGTTTTACGAGTTCCTTGTTTACAGGTCCAAGGGAGAACATGGATTTTACTAACTTCTCTATTTCATGTTCTTTCATCTTTTTTAGAACGTTTGCCGCTTCATCTTCTGGCAGAGAAAGTATGAGAATGGCCGCTTTCTGCGCGCCTGTAATCCTCCCTGTTGACTTTATTTCTTTCTTTTCTGTGTTTTCTGCCATAAGCCACCCGGTGGTTGTTTTGAAACTGTTAGAAAAATATTATAACAATTAAATCAACCTTTGAAAGGTTTAGAAAGTGAAAAGTTTTCTGTCAGTCGTATATTAGAAGCATAAACGAATTTTTGCGAGAGGTGAAGATGCCAATTTTGATAAACGGTGTTACGGATGAGAAGAGACTCTACCGCGAACTTAAAAAGATCGGGTTAAGGAAGCATGATATAAAGAGTGTTTTCATAGCGAATCTGTCAGCCCTGGTCTATTTGAAGGATGAATCTTTAACGAAGGCTTATGAGGATTTTGTTCCTGACGAGGAGACAGAGCGGGAGATAAAGACAGTTCACAATTATGTTGAACATTTTAAATATCTTATAGATATAGAAAGACTTGCGGAGATGGAATTCCAGGAAGAAGAGATAAAGAGGTTATCTGGTAGAGAGAGAGAACTTTTGGGAAGGGCAATTTTAGACCTTAAAGGTGTTCGTGCCGGTATGAAGTTTCATCTTCATCTTGTCAGGTTTTACAGGGAGAAGTCTATAGATACGGAGATTGGAAACGGTGATATAGTCCTTGTTAGTCGTGGAAATCCGCTTAAAAGTGATCTTCTTGGAACAGTTATTAGAGTAACTGAAAAAACGATTACAGTCGCATTTGATAATAGGCCACCCCAGTGGGTTTATAAAAAAGGTGTCAGGCTTGACCTTTACGTTAACGATATCACATTTAAGAGGATGGAGGAGAATTTAGAAGAAGTTCGTCACGCTTTTGGGAGGAAGAGGGTATTAAGGAATATTATTTTGGGTTTAAAAAGACCTTCTCTGTCCGAAAGAGAGCCTTTTATTCCTGTTAATGAAAAGCTTAATGATTCTCAGAAGATGGCCGTTAGTGCTGCTCTTGGTTCACCGGACTTTTATCTTGTCCATGGCCCGCCGGGGACAGGGAAGACCAGTACAATAACAGAATTGATTGTTCAATTAGTGAAGAGAAAGGAAAAGGTGCTTGCCACAGCAGATTCAAACATCGCTGCAGATAATATTTTGTTGAACCTATCTAAATATTCAGATTTAAAACTTGTAAGAATTGGTCATCCTGCAAGGGTTCTTGAAGAGCTTGAGCGGTTTTCCATCTTTGCACTTTTTGAAGAACATGAGAAAAGTGAAGTTATAAGAAAAGGCTGGGAAAAAGTAAGAGAACTGATAGAAAAGAGGGATAACTTTTTAAAGCCTGTTCCTGCCTTAAGAAGGGGGATGAGTGATGAAGAGATTATCCATTTAGGAAAGAAGGGGAAGTCATTTAGAGGTGTGCCGGCAAAGAAAATCCGTTCTATGGCGAACTGGCTTTTGGTAAATTACGAGATAGACATCAGAATAAAAGCCTTGAAAGAGATGGAAGCGCAACTTTTTAGAGAGATTATTGCTGACGCGGATGTTGTTATTGCGACAAATTCAATGGTTAAGTCTGAACTGCTTGAAGGTTTTGAGTTTGATGTTGCTGTTGTAGATGAAGGAAGCCAACAAGTTGAACCTTCTACGCTTATTCCTGTTATGAGGGCTAAAAGGTTCTACATTGCCGGTGATCATAAACAGTTACCACCAACTGTTACCAGTGAGGATGCAAAAGAGTTGGAAAAGACGCTTTTTGAAAGACTCATATCGGAGCATAAGGACCTTTCCACCATGCTTACTGTTCAATACAGGATGAATGAAAAGATAATGGAATTTCCGTCAAAAGAGTTTTACGAAGGAAGACTTATTGCAGCTGATTCGGTTAAAAACCATACACTTGCTGATTTTAGAGTTGAGATTTTAAAAGTACCTGAATCTTACAGAAATATTCTGAATCCTGAAGAAGCTTTAACCTTTGTTGACACGTCTAAGATAAACGCGTTTGAATTTAAGCCAGAAGGGAGCACTTCTTATGAAAATTACGAAGAGGCAAGGCTTGCGGTTAGTCTTGTTTCTCATCTTGTTTATATGGGCGTGTCCAAGAAAGATATAGGAATAATTACACCTTACGCAAATCAGGTTAAACTGATAAAAGAGCTTCTAACGGAGAGAGATTTAAAAGTAGAAGTTAATTCTGTTGACGGTTTTCAGGGAAGGGAAAAGGAGGTAATAGTTATTTCTTTCGTTCGTTCCAATGAGAGTGGCGAGATAGGCTTTTTAAAGGATATGAGAAGACTAAACGTTGCTATTACAAGGGCCCGCAGAAAACTTATAGGGATAGGAAACAGTGAGACACTCTCTTTCCATCCTGTTTACAGGCGGTTTATATCTTACGTGAAAGATAGGGGCACTTTTGTTTCTACTGATTAGCAAGTTGGTTAAAAACAATTATTAATGTATTAAAATAATGATAATTGGCGTTCAGGAGACAGATTTATGGGTATTCAGGCGTTAATCCTATTTGCCTCTATTGCCGTTTTAATTTTTTTCCTTTATAAGGAAACATTTCATCCGGCCGCTTCGTTTACCATAGTTGTTTCCTTCCTTGTTGTAGTTGGAATCTTAACGCCCCATCAGGCGCTTTCCGGATTTTCTAATGAACAGATTGCCCTTATAGCGCTTTTACTTGTTGTTAGTTCTATAATTAAAAACTTCCGTATAACTGGCTACATTTTTAGCAGGTTGATGGATGAGAGTCTCTCTTATAAGAGATTTCTTTTACGTTTGATGGGAACGGTTTCCTTTTTTTCTGCATTTTTGAACAATACACCCATAGTTGCTGCGTTAATTCCCTACGTCTATAATTGGGGAAAGAAGAAAGGAATTTCACCTTCCAAATTGCTGATTCCCCTTTCTTACGCTGCGATTTTAGGAGGAACGGTTACCCTTATAGGTACCTCAACAAACCTTGTCGTTAATGGTCTTGCCGTTAATGCGGGATTGAAGCCTCTTAAAATTTTTGATTTCAGCTATGTGGGTATTCCTGCTGTTGTGGCTGGTATTGCTTATATGCTAATTTGGGGACACAGATTGCTTCCTGATAGAAAGGATGCCGTATCTGCGTTTCTTGAGAAGAAAAAAGAGTATCTTGTCGAGACAATTGTTCCGGAAGGTTCCAACATAGCCGGTAAAACGGTTGAAGAGGCAAGGTTAAGGAATCTTAAAGGGCTTTTCCTGGTTGAAATTATAAGGGAAAAAGAGAGAATAACACCTGTTTCACCGAAAGACGTCATAAAGGAGAACGATGTTCTTATCTTTGCCGGCGAAACAGAAAGAATAATTGAGCTTGTTAACGGTGAGAATGGATTCAAATTGCCGCCTGTCTGTTCTTTTGGCGACGATAAGGTGGAACTTGTTGAAGCTCTTGTTCCGCAGAATTCTTCTCTCATTGGTAAGAGGGTAAAGGAGACGAATTTTAGAGGGCGGTTTGATGCGGCAATTGTTGCTGTTCACAGGAATGGTGAAAGGCTAAAAGGTAAGATAGGAAACATTGTTTTAAAACCGGGAGATCTTCTTTTGATTCTTGCCGGGAAAAACTTCTGGGATAGGGTTTCCGATTCTGACGATATCTATGTGATTTCCAGGGTAAGAGAGATTGTTAACATTGATCAGAAAAAAGCCCTCCCTGTTCTTGTTGGTTTTTTCATTGCAATTTTGCTTTCCGCTTTGAGAATAATTCCACTTTTTGAATCGTTGTTGTTCCTTATTTCTATTTTTGTTGTTTTCAGGATAGCCACTTACAGTCAAATTAAAAGGAGCCTTGATCTTAACATTATTATCATTGCAGCTCTTTCTATTGCAATTGGTAAGGCGATGGTTGGGACAGGACTTGCCCAGGCTATAGCAGATGTTGTTGTTCCCTTTTCTGTTCCATTTGGAATAACATCCGCGTTACTTGTTATTTATCTTATAACAAACGTTTTGACGGAGTTTATAACAAACCTTGCTGCAGCTTCCATAACATTTCCAATAGCAGTATCGGTTGCCCGGAAACTTTCTGTTGAACCTAAAGCTTTCGTTTTAGCTGTCGCGTTTGCCGCTTCTGCCAGTTTTCTAACTCCAATAGGTTATCAGACCAACCTTTTAGTCTATGGTCCAGGTAACTACCGTTTTAGAGATTTTTTAAAAGTCGGCTTTCCGTTATCGTTAATATACATGTTTGTTACAATTGCCGTGTTGAAACTGGTGTTTTTATAAAAGTTTTTAGGAGGTAGTTGTGACTCAGAAATTTATTATTCCCCATAAGGGACGTATTACACGGGAAGATAGAGAGAAAATGAAGAGTCATAAGTCTTTTATACTCTGGTTTACGGGACTTTCAGGTTCAGGAAAATCAACACTTTCTCACCGTGTTGAAGAGAAACTTTACGAAATGGGTGTTCACACGTACGTTCTTGATGGTGATAATGTGAGGATGGGTTTGAACAGGGATTTAGGATTTTCTAAAGAGGATAGAAGAGAGAATATCCGCAGGATAGGTGAAGTTGCAAAGCTTTTTGTTGATGCAGGTGTTGTTGTTCTTACCGCTTTCATTTCCCCTTACAGGAGAGACAGAGATTTTGTGAGAGGGCTGGTAGGAGAAGGTGATTTTATAGAGGTTTACGTTAAGTGTCCCCTTGAGGTGTGTGAAAGTAGAGATCCGAAAGGTCTTTATAAAAAGGCAAGGGCCGGGATAATCAAAAATTTCACGGGTATTGATGATCCTTACGAGGAGCCTCTCAATCCTGAAATAGTTGTTGAAACAGATAAGGAGTCTATTGATAAGTGTGCAGATAAAATAATTTCTTATCTGATAGAGAGAAGATTGATAAAGGGAGGAGATAGATGATAGTACCGCACGGAGGAGAGCTCATAAACAAACTGCCAACACCAGAAGAGAGAAAAGAGCTTCTAAAAAAAGTTGAATCTTTACCAAAGGTTGTTGCCGGAAACAGATATGTTGGTCACTGTGAGATGATAGCGATAGGAGGCTATTCGCCGCTTGAAGGGTTTATGACTAAGGAAGAGGCTGAATCTGTCATTAGAGATGTTCATCTTCCCAACGGTCTTTTGTGGTCAATTCCTGTTGTTCTCCCGGTTCCGGAGGAACTCTGGAAGAGCGTGAAACCGGGTGATGAGATAGCCATTTACGATGTTCATAATAGACCTATAGCCATTGTGGTTGTTGATGATAAATATACTCTTGACCTTGACTTCTACTGTCAGAATGTTTTTAAAACTACTGATGAGAACCATCCTGGTGTTGCTTTTATAAAGAGTGCAGGTGATAAATTTATCGGTGGTGAAATAGTAAGGCTTTTGAACAGACCTGTAAGAGAAGGTATTGATGAACGCTACTATCAGGATCCTGTTGTTGTGAGAAAGATTATTGAAGAGAAAGGCTGGAAAAATGTTGTTGCTTTTCAGACGAGGAATCCTATCCATAGAGCTCATGAGTACATAATAAAGTGTGCTCTTGAGACGATGGATGGTGCACTTATCCATCCACTTGTCGGTGAAACAAAGAAAGATGATATTCCTGCGCCTGTTAGGATGCAGTGTTATGAGGTTCTTATAGAGAATTACTTTAATAAGAATCGCATTCACCTTTCTGTTCTTCCGGCGCCCATGCACTATGCTGGTCCGAGGGAGGCGGTTCACCACATGCTTATGAGGAAGAATTACGGCTGTACTCACATGATAATAGGTAGAGATCATGCAGGTGTCGGGGATTATTATGGCACTTATGAAGCACAGGAGTTTGTTGAACAGTTTGTGGATGAACTCGGTATCAAACCTTTAAAGTTTGAACACGCTTTTTACTGTGTTAAATGTGAGAACATGGCAACGGCAAAAACATGTCCCCACTCCAAAGAGGATCACATCCATTTAAGTGGGACAAAGGTTAGAGCAATGCTCAGGGAAGGTAAGAAACCGCCCAAGCAGTTTTCAAGGCCTGAGGTTGCTGAGGTTCTCATAAAGTGGGCTACGAACGCCTGATATACTCTCTCTTTTTGGTTGTAAGCGGTTGAAGGCGGCTTTTAAGCCACCTTTTTTTATAATAAAGCAATGTTTTTTTGGGGAGGTTTCCGTGAAAACGGCCATTTTTCATAATCTCTGCCCCAACTGTCAGGGGGATATAGGAAGTGATAGATTAGAGATGGGGCTTCCCTGTGTGATGTGCCTTTCAGATGTTGATGAACCAAATTCACGGGAAAAAATATGTGAATTACTTAAAGAAAAGGGCAATCTTAAGTATTTCAAAATTGTCTGCGACGTTCTCCATTTTACTGAAAAGTTCGCCTCTTTCTTTAGAGAAAAAACCGGTTTTATTCCCTGGTCGCTTCAGGTTACTTGGGCTAAAAGGGTTGCCCTCGGTCGTTCCTTTTCTTTAATTGCACCTACCGGTATTGGAAAAACGACATGGGGAATAACAACAGCCGCTTTTTTGAAAGGTAAATCTTACATTGTCGTTCCAACGCGTATTCTTGTTCAGCAGGTCTATGAAAGAGTTAAAGAAATAACAGATAGAGAAGTTGTAGCCTATACAGGAAAGAAGAAAGAGAAAGAGAGAATCTTTTCCGGCGATTTTGAGATTCTTATTACTACGACGAGCTTTCTTTATAAAAACTGGGAACAGATCCCTTCGGGTTTTGAGTTTGTTTTTATTGATGATGTTGATTCTATTTTAAAGAGCGGAAGAAACATAGATAAAGTTTTGAGGGTTGTTGGGTTTAGCGAAGAGGCTTTATCTACTGCCATGGAAATTGTTGATGTTAAGCGAAAACTTGTTGCAGTTTCTTCTGACAGATTTAAGGAGCGCCTCCTAAGGAGATTGAATTACCTTGAAAGAAGGTTGAAACCTTTAAAAGAATCTGTGAAAACGGTTCTGGTTGTTTCTTCTGCTACAGCATCTCCCCGTTCAAGGAGGATAAAACTTTTCAGAGAGCTTCTTGATTTTGAGGTTGGAAAGACAGGAACTTCTCTGAGAAACGTTGAAGACGTGGCTGTTTTCACAGAAGCTTCTCCTTTAGATGAAGCTTTAGATCTTATTAAAACTTTTGGGAAGGGTGTCTTTGTTTTTGTTTCTGAAGCTTATGGGAAGGAGTTTGTTGATGATGTCGTTTCTTACTTTCGACGGCAGGGTATTTCAGCCCTTTCGTATGAAGATTTTTCGGTTGACAGGTTTGATGAGTTCAGGAAGGGTAATATAGAGGCAGTTGTTGGCATTGCAAGTTACAGAAATCCTCTTGCCAGGGGAATAGACATACCTGACGCTGTAAGGTATGCTGTTTTCATAGGTGTCCCGAGGATGAAGTTCCCCTTTGAGGTTTCTCTTTCTCCGTCCCGCCTATTTACCTTCATTTTGGTGTGCCGCGAATTTCTTGAACAGGATAAAGTGACTGTCTATCTTCCTTTTTTAAAAAAGTATCTCACTCTTACAGAGGAAAAACTTGACAACTATCCATCTGTTAAGAAGAAGGTTGAAGAGATTGCGGAATATTTGAGGCAGAAGCTTTCTGACAGAGATTTTATTGAAAAGATAAAGAAAAGTGATTCGGTGTTTTTGGAAGAGGAAAACGGAAGGCTGTTTCTTGTTGTTGGCGATTCTGCTGGTTATATTCAGGCTTCTGGCAGAACGTCAAGGATGTTTGCCGGTGGTCTTACAAAAGGTGTTTCCTTCCTTATAGTTGATAGTATGAAAGCGTTTAACTCTTTGCGAAAGAGATTGCTTCTTTTCCTTGAAGATGTCAATTTCAGAGTGCTTGAAACCGATAAAGGAAAAGAGATAGCTTCAAAGAAAGGTTTTGGGCTAATTACTGTTGGAGAACTTAAAAAAATCTTCGAACAGGTTGACAGGGATAGGGAACGTGTTAAAGCCATTCTTGAGGGAAAAATAAAGGTAGAAGTGGGAGAGCTTGTCAAACCGACTCTTGTCGTTGTTGAATCACCTCATAAGGCCAGAACAATTGCGTCATTTTTTGGCAATCCTATAAGAAGAATTAACGGTGTTGATGCTTACGAAGTTAATGCTGGCGACAGGCTTTTCATCATAACCGCGTCTAAAGGTCATATTTTTGACCTGACAATAAAGGACGGTGTATGGGGTGTTGTTTCAGAAGGTGGAATGTTTATTCCCGTTTACGGGACAATAAAGCGGTGTTCTCGCTGTGGTTATCAAGGAGTGGAGCCATTCTGCCCCCGCTGTGGGAAGCCTATGGACGTTGATAAGATGGAAATTGTTTCTGCTTTAAGGTCACTTGCCGTTGAGGTTGACGAAATCTTTGTTGCGTCTGATCCGGATACAGAAGGGGAAAAGATAGGGTGGGATGTTGCCCTTTCTTTAAAACCTTATCAAAAAAACATAAAACGTGCTGAATTCCATGAGATTACAAGGAAGGCCTTCAATAATGCTGTGGCAAAGCCAAGGGAGATTGATGAAAACCTTGTGAAAGCTCAAATAGTCAGGAGAATAGCCGACAGATGGGTTGGGTTTTCATTGAGCCAAAATCTTCAAAAATTCTTTGGTAAAAAGTGGCTTTCGGCTGGAAGGGTTCAGACGCCCGTTTTAGGCTGGGTTATAGAAAGGGAAAGAAAGAGCAGGGAGAAAAAGACTTTTTTAGAAGTTTTTTCCGACAGGGGTGTTTTTGAATTTTTAGCTGAAGGAATTGATTTAAAAAAAGTTTCCGGTCTCAAGCTTAAATATAAGGTGTTGAAAAGAGAGAATGTGGATAAGAATCCGCCCCCGCCTTTTAACACGGCAGATATGATAAAAACGGCTTCTTTTGAGCTTAATTTTTCTGCAGAGAAGGTTATGTCCCTTGCTCAGGAACTTTTTGAAGGCGGTTTCATAACGTACCACAGAACAGATTCGGTAAGGGTTTCTTCTGCAGGTATTGAAGTTGCCAGAGAGTTTATTTTGGAAAAGTTCGGTGAGGAATTTTTCAAACCAAGAAAGTGGGGTGAGGGTGGTGCCCATGAGTGTATCAGGCCCGTCAGACCGATGACCGCTGATACACTCAGAGCCTCTATGTCTGTTACAGGGGGTAATCTTTCTGAAGACCATGTGAAGCTTTATGACCTTATTTTTAAAAGGTTCATGGCTTCTCAAGTGGTTCCGTTTACCGTTGAGGTTTTTAGATTGACTTTAAGTCTTGAACCGCCTGGTTTGAGCGAAGAAAAAGAGTTTTATGGAAAGATTTTAAAAGATGGCTGGAATCTTATCCTTCCAATTTCGTTGCTTTACATGCCTTTTGAATCGGAGGAAGGAGAAGTTGAAGTTAAAAAGGTTAATGTTAAAAAAGTGCCGGTTATTTATCCTTTTACCCAGGGAGAGCTTGTTGAGGAGATGAAGAGGAAAGGTATCGGTCGGCCATCAACGTACGCAAAGATTGTTCAAACGCTTCTTGATAGAAACTATGTGGTTGAAAAAGGAAAGTTTCTATATCCAACCTCTCTTGGAAAAACGGTTTATAGGTATCTTTCAAAGAATTTTAGTTCTTACGTTAGTGAATCTTTTACCAGAGAACTTGAAAGGTTGATGGATATGGTTGAAGAGGGAAAAGTGGATTATCAGACAATTATAGATAGTTTAAAGGATGTTCTGAAATTTGCCGATGCTGGCGTTGAGGTTGCCGTTAACGAAGGAGAGGCTTGATGGAAAAAGAAGTTATTTTGGGTTTTAGCGGTGGCGTTGATAGTTTTTACTCGGCTTACCTTTTAAAGCAGCAGGGATTTAAAGTTTTT
Source organism: Desulfurobacterium sp. (assembly GCF_027028515.1). Taxonomy (NCBI): domain Bacteria; kingdom Pseudomonadati; phylum Aquificota; class Aquificia; order Desulfurobacteriales; family Desulfurobacteriaceae; genus Desulfurobacterium; species Desulfurobacterium sp. The sequence continues at coordinate 24,385 of NZ_JALVIW010000104.1, forward strand.
CCCGTCCTTTTCCGTCTTTCAGGGAAAGAAGATATTAAAAAGGCAGAAAAGAGCGCAGAACTTCTTGGATTGAAGTTAACGGTCATTGATTATAGAGAGCTTTTTAGGAAAGTTGTTGTTGACTACTTTATCAATTCTTACAGGAAAGGAATTACGCCAAACCCGTGCGTTGTTTGTAACCGAGAAATAAAGATGAAAAAACTCTATGAACTTTCATTAAAGACGGGGATTCCGTTGGTCGCTACCGGTCATTATGCAAGGTGTGTCTATTCGGCAGATTTTTCTCAGAAAGTTATCGTTAGAGGAGTGGAGAGGAATAAAGAGCAGTCTTACTTCCTTTCAATGGTGAGTAGGGATATTGTTGATAGATTGATTCTACCGCTTGAAAATTTGACGAAAAATGAAGTTATAAATGGTGCGGAGTCTCTTGGGTTTAATTTCAGCGGTGAAAGTCAGGATATCTGTTTTATAAAGGGGAGTCTCTATTCCTTTCTACGAAAGCATATAGGGAAAAGGAAAGGGATTTTTGTTCTTTCTGATGGCACCGAGATGGGAAAGTTTAACGCTTTTTACAGATACACCGTTGGTCAAAGAAGAGGGCTTGGCATCTCTTACAGGCATCCTCTATATGTTTTAAAAATTGATGTTGAAAACAATAAAATAATACTTGGTTCGAAGGACGAACTTTTGAAAGACAGTTTTTATGTAAAAGATCCTGTCTGGCAGGTTTCGCCAGAGAAGTTTAGAAGCAAACCTGTTGAGGTTCAGGTGAGACACAGAGGTAAAACGGCGGCAGTTAAAGAGTTTATACTATTGAAAAATGGCAGAATTTTTGTAAAATTACAGGCAAGTTTAGAGGCACCTACTCCGGGGCAGGTGTGTGCCTTTTACAGCGGTAACACACTCCTTGGAGGAGGAGAGATAACTACACTGTGAGAGGGGTTAGGCTATGGAAGGAAATATTGTAAGTCTCAACGCAACGGTCATCATTCAGATGATCAACTTTCTTGTTTTTATGGTGATTATGGACAAAGTCCTGTTTAAACCTATGATTACCCATCTTGCTAAAAGGGATGAAGAGCTTAATGTCCTTAAAATTGAAGCGGAAGAGTTGCGGAAGAACGCAGAGAAATTCCTGCAAGAATATCAAGCCGTAATAGCTGAAGCGAAAGGGAAGGCGAAAGAGATTCTTAACGCTGCTCTTAAAGAGGCCAAGGAAGAGAAAGAAAAGATAATTGCGAAAGCTCAGGAAGAAATGCAGGCTAGGGTTGAAAAAGCCAAAGCTGAAATTTGGGCCTCTTTCGAGAAGGAGAAAGAGAAACTTGCTGAAAGAGTTGATGAAATTGCCAATGAAATTGTTGAGAAGCTTCTCAAAAAAGCAGCTTAAGGGGGGTTAGATGGATTCTATGCTTATATGGAGGACAATTAACACTATCATTCTTGTAGCACTCCTTTATAAAGTTTTAAGGAAGCCAGTTGGAAATATGCTTACGGAAGGTGTTAATGGTATTATTGGTAAATTTGAAGCTGTTCAGAGAGAAAAAGAAGAAGCGCTTCAGCTTTTAAAGGAAGCGGAAAAGAAAGCAAAAGAGGCTAAAGCAGAAGCCGAGGAGATTATTAAACACGCTGAAGAGGTTGCAGAAAAGCAGAAAGCTCAGGTGATTGCTGAAGCGAAAGAAATGGCAGATAGTATTCTTTCTGCTGCTGACGAAGAGATTGAAAGAGAAGTTCTTAAAGCCAAAAAGGAGCTTCAGGCTTATGCCGCTGCTCAGGCTGTGGAACTTGCTAAAGAAAAGATTAAAGGTCAGGTTGACGAAGAGTTCAACAAGAAAGTTATCAAAACAAGCCTTTCCCAAATCGCTAAGGAGGGAGTGCTTTGAAAAAGGATGTGAGAACGGCTAAAAAGTACGCTAAAGAGCTTGTGAACAAGCTTTCAAAACAGGAGCTTGAGGAAGTACACGAAGAGCTTTACGAAGTCGCCTCTCTTTTTGATGAAAAAGCCATAAAGTATCTTGCAAGTCCTGCAGTTGACAGGAAAGAGAAGTTTGAGTTTGTTAAAAAGATTCTGGATAAAATTGATGTAACCATCGAACTTAAAGAAGTGCTTCTTGAAATGGCCGAGAAAGGACATTTCCATCTCATCAAATTAGTTGAAAAAGAGTTTAAGAAATACGTTGATTTCATTCTTGGAAGAGTGCAGGGTGAGCTTATAAGTACAACAAAACTTGATAGGGAAACAATCAGATTTGTTAAAAAGCAGGTGGAAAAACTTTCAGGGAAAAAAGTTAGCCTTGAAGTTGTTGTTGACCCTTCAATTATAGGTGGCTTTATAGTGAGAGTTGGTGACAGGGTTATTGATGCTTCCATAAAGACTCAGCTTGAAAACCTGAAAAAAGAACTTGCAGAATAATATAGAGAGGTGAAGGGATGCAGGTAAGAGCAGAAGAAGTTTTAGAGTTAATAAAGAAGCAGATTGAAGAGTTTGAGTACTCCATAGAGTTTGAGGAGACCGGTATAGTTATTAAAATTGGTGACGGTGTTGCGAGGGTTTATGGACTTGAGGGCGTAGAGTACGGAGAGGTTGTTGAATTTGAAGACGGCACAGAAGGAATTGCTTTTAACCTTGAAGAGGACAACGTAGGTATTGTTCTTTTAGGTGAAGGAAAGGGCATTGTCGAGGGTGGAAAAGTAAAGAGAACAGGTAGGATACTTGACGCTCCTGTTGGTGACGCTCTTATAGGAAGGGTAGTCGATGCTCTTGGCAATCCAATAGATGGAAAGGGCGATATAGACTATGCAGAAAGAAGAGCAGTTGAAAGGATTGCACCGGGTATCATTACAAGAAAGCCGGTTCATGAGCCTCTTCAGACAGGTATTAAAGCTATCGATGCCCTCATTCCTATCGGTAGAGGACAGAGGGAGCTTATCATTGGTGACAGACAGACAGGTAAAACAACTGTTGCGATAGATACGATTCTTAACCAGAAGAGAGAGAACGTTATCTGTGTTTACTGTGCTGTTGGGCAGAAAAGATCAACGGTTGCTCAGACAATAGAGCTTCTCAGAAGATTTGGTGCTCTTGATTACACAATTGTTGTGTCTGCTACAGCATCAGAGCCGGCTGCACTTCAGTATCTTGCACCATTTACAGCAGTAACAATTGCTGAATACTTTAGAGATACAGGAAGAGCTGCTCTTATCATATATGATGATCTTTCAAAGCAGGCAGTTGCATATAGAGAGATGTCACTTCTCTTGAGACGTCCTCCGGGTCGTGAAGCTTATCCTGGTGATGTTTTCTACCTTCACTCAAGGCTTCTTGAAAGAGCCGCCAAGCTTAATGATAAGTTTGGTGCAGGTTCTCTTACAGCTCTTCCGGTTATTGAAACAAAAGCCGGTGACATTTCAGCGTACATTCCGACAAACGTTATCTCTATTACTGATGGTCAGATTTTCCTCGAAACAGATCTTTTCTATAAAGGACAAAGACCGGCTATTAATGTTGGTCTGTCCGTTTCAAGAGTTGGTGGTGCTGCCCAAATTAAAGCTATGAAGCAGGTTGCTGGTAAGCTTCGTCTTGAACTTGCAAGATACAGAGAGCTTGAAGCTTTTTCTCAGTTCGCTTCAGACCTTGACCCTGCCACGAGAGCACAGCTTGAGCGTGGTAGAAGAATGATGGAGCTTCTCAAGCAGCCCCCTTACAGTCCTATTCCTGTTGAGAAGCAAATTGTTGCTTTCTTTGCAGCTGTCAATGGTTACATTGATGACATTCCAGTGGAAAGCGTTACGAAGTTTGAAAGAGAGCTTTACGCTTTCATGGATGCTGAGCATCCTGAGATTCTCAGTGAAATTCTTGAGAAGAAGAAGATTGATGAAGAGCTTGAGAAGAAACTCCACGATGCTGTGAAGAAGTTCAAGGAGATATTTGAAGCCTGAGAGAGGTTATAACAATGCCAAGTATGAGAGACATTAAAAATAAAATTAAGAGCTTAAAAGGAACAAAGCGAATAACATCTGCTATGAAGGCAGTATCCGCTGCCAAACTTCGTAAAGCACAGGGAGAGCTTTACAGGATTCGTCCCTATGCAGAAGTTATGAAAAAGATGATTCAAAACGTTTGTTTCAGAGGTAACGTTGTTGAGCTTCCAATTCTTGCAAAGAGGCCGGTTTTCAGAATAGAGCTTGTTCTTATAGGTTCTGATAAAGGTCTCTGTGGTGCTTTTAATTCAAACATTATAAGGGAAGTGAGGAAATTTGCTAAAGAGAAAAAGAAGGAGGGAATAACTCTCAGTCTAACTACGGTTGGTAATAAACTTTCCCAATTTTTTACGAGACATTCAAAACTCAAGGTACGTAAAGAGTACAGGGACATTTTTAGAAGGATAGGTGCACCTCTTGCAGAGGAGATAGCAGAAGAGCTTTACACTGGATATGTTACGGAATACTGTGATGAAATCTACCTTGTTTACAACAGGTTTCTAAATCCCCTCGTTCAAGAAGTGACATTTGAAAAATTACTTCCTCTTGAGCCTGAGGAAACAGAATTTAGGACAGAAGGTGAGTATTACATGGAGCAGGATGAGTCTGTAATTGATGATGCTGTTAAGGCTTACATTAAGGCAGCTGTTTTAAGGGCTCTTAAAGAGTCTGAAACTTCTGAACACGCTGCACGTATGACAACTATGGACAACGCTACAAAGAATACTGAGGATATGATTCATAAGCTTACGCTTTCATTTAATAAAGCAAGGCAGGCGGCAATTACTAAGGAGCTTATTGAAATTACAACAGCTATTGAGGCAATGAAATAGGGAGGATAGGAATGGCTGAGCACAGAGGGAAAATTGTTCAGATTGTAGGACCTGTTATAGATGTTGAGTTTGCTGATGGAAAATTACCTGAACTTTACCATGCACTCTACATTCCTGATGTAAAGCAGGTTACATGGGATGGTAAGGTAACAAGAGGAAAGCTTTTCATGGAAGTTCACCAGCACCTTGGTGATAATAAAGTTAGATGTGTTGCTTTTGGTGCTACTGAAGGTCTTAAGAGAGGAATGGAAGTTATTGATACAGGCGACTATCTAAAAGTTCCTGTTGGACATGCTACAAGGGGAAGAATCTTTAACGTTGTTGGTGAGCCTATTGATGCTGCAGGACCTGTTGAGGCTGAAGAATATTGGCCTATTCATAGAGAGACACCACCTCTCACTGAGCAGAAAGCTACAGCTGAGATTTTTGAAACTGGTATTAAAGTTATTGATCTGCTTGAGCCTTACGCAAAAGGTGGAAAGACAGGACTGTTCGGAGGTGCTGGTGTCGGTAAGACGGTTCTTCTTATGGAGCTTATCCACAACGTTGCTATGAAACACGGTGGTTTTTCAGTGTTTACCGGTGTTGGTGAAAGGACAAGGGAAGGTACAGATCTCTGGCTTGAAATGAAGGAGTCAGGCGTTCTTCCAAATACGGTTCTTGTTTATGGTCAGATGAACGAGCCTCCAGGAAACAGATGGCGTGTTGCTATGACCGGTATTACAATGGCTGAGTACTTCAGAGATGTTGAAGGAAGAGATGTTCTCTTTTTCGTTGACAACATGTTCAGATTTATTCAGGCAGGTTCAGAGGTTTCTGCTCTCCTGGGCAGGATTCCTTCTGAGGTTGGTTATCAGCCAACACTTGCTACAGAGGTTGGTAAGATTGAAGAAAGGATTACTTCAACTTCTAAAGGTTCTATTACGTCAGTTCAAGCCATTTACGTTCCTGCTGACGACTTTACAGACCCGGCTCCATTTACACTGTTTGCCCACCTTGATGCTACAACTGTTCTTTCAAGGGCCCTTGCGGAGCAGGGTATTTATCCTGCTGTTGATCCTCTTGAGTCAACATCAAGAATGCTTGCGCCAGAGTATGTTGGTGAAAGACATTACAGAGTTGCAAGAGAAGTCCAGAGATATCTTCAGAGATATAAAGAGCTTCTTGAAATTATTGCTATTCTTGGTATGGAAGAGCTTTCAGAAGAGGATAAACTTGTCGTTCACAGAGCAAGAAGGATTCAGCTCTTCCTAACCCAGCCGTTCCACGTTGCTGAGGTCTTTACAGGTATGCCAGGTAGATACGTAACAGTTGAAGAGACAATTGAAGGTTTTGAAAGAATTATCAGCGGTGAGCTTGATCATCTTCCAGAAAACGCTTTCTACATGGTTGGTAACATAGAAGAGGCTGTAGAAAAAGGCGAAAAGCTCATGAAAGAAGCAGAAGCTACTAAAGCTTAAACAAGGAGCTGATTGATGGCAGCTAAAAATACACTAACAACGGTAGAGGTTCGTGTAGCGTCTCTTACGGGCAAACACGTATCTGGTATTGCTAAAGAAGTGTATGTAGATATGGATAATTCAGCCATTGGTGTTCTTCCCGAACACCAGCCTGAGTTTTATAGATTTGCCGCAGCGATAGTTACCTTCATTACACCTGATGGTAAAGAAGAAAGATTTTATGCTTATGACGGATTTCTTGAAATTGAGCAGGATCAGGTTTTGATTGCTGTAAGAGACATCTTTCGTCCCGGAGAGATAGCACCCGAGGATGTAGAGAAAGAGATAAAAGAACTTGAGAAAGAGCTCAAGAATCTTCCAGAAGAAAAAGTAGAGAAAAAAGTCAAGCTTGAAAAAGAAATAGAAAAGAAGACTTACCTTTTAAGAAAGCTTTCTTCCTTTAACCGGTAAGCTTCATATTAGTGATTTTTAAGCTCTGAGGCCCCACACAATCGTGTGGGGCCTTTTAATTTTGGTTATATAAGGGTAGTTATTTGCTTTTTTTCTCTTGAGTCTCTTATGCTATGAGGGTAAAATAGAAGGTGCAATTTAATTAATGAGGAATGAGATGTTCCAGCTCCTGTTTGTTTATGGAACGCTTATGTCTGGGTTCTCAGCTAACGTTTTTCTCTCTGACAATCAGTTTATTGGATATGGTGTTTTGTATGGTGCACGATTGTTGCATCTTGACGAGGGTTATCCTGCGGTTGTTGATGGAGATGGTAGAGTGTTTGGTGAACTGTACCAGGTGGATACTCTAACTCTGAAAGCCATAGATTTTTTTGAGGCTTTCCCGGAGAAAAGTCTTTACATAAGGACTATAAGACCTGTCAGGCTTTTGCCCTATGGCGATTTTGTTGATGCATGGGTATATATTCTGAATCCCTGCTTCATTGATAGTAAAAGTTACATTGAGATACCGGGAGGTAACTGGAGGGATTTTCTTAAGAAATTATTAATGCTATAATGTACATATACTAGAATCTTTGAAAACCTCTTGTTGATGTTTAACGATGAAAATAAAAAACGGAGAGGAGTATTTATGTTTGGTTTTCTAAAAAAATTTTTCAATGTTGAGGAAAAAAAGATAAAAACCATTGCGGAGCTTTTTGAAAAAAAATCTGAAGAAATAGAGACAGGTGAATGGATAGGTCACGCAATTGTTTCCTCAGAAGGCCTTACTATTTATTCAAAAGTGAAAAATCCTTACTATAAAATAGAGAGGCTTTTCCCTTATTGCGTTAGAATTTACGATACCATTTTAAAGTTTCATGAAAAATCCAATGCTTCTTTTAAAGATAGGCCTTTTAAATTGCCAGAAGTTGTTGCTTATAGAACCGAATCGATGGAAGAAATTTTTATTTTAAAAAGAGCTTGTTTGGATTTTGACATATATCTTATATGGATATGTGACCCGACAGCGACTTCCTCAAACTTCTCCACCGATAAGATGATGACCAAGCTTTCTTTCTGGTTAAAGTCTGTTGCCGGAGAGCTTGAAACTATTTTAGAGAAGAGGAAAGAGCGAAATGAAACTTGAAGAGATACTCTTCGGTCTTATAGGGACTGGCGGGAGCTGGCAGATTTATCTTAAGACTGCTAACGGTAAAGGTACTATTGCTGTAAAGAATGGTTCTATCGTATCTGTAAAGTATTCAGATGCAGTTGAAGACCTTGTTGGTGAAGAAGCGTTGAAAGAAATAATAAAAGAAGCAGACATTGTTCAAAGCCTCGATCTGCAGCCCCTTAAAGGTAGAGTTGATGAAAACATTGATTGTGATTTTTCGAAGCTTATGTCTATTTTTGAAAATCTTCAAATAGAGAGAGAGGCAGTTCAGGAGGTTATGGCGAACCTTTCCAAGATAAAATCCGGAGAAAAACCTTCCGTTTCAAATTTTAAAGAACTTTTAGAGACCTGTTCTCGTATTTTTTCAGAGGGTGCCATTGATGCAATCTTTCTTTTTGACAAGGACGGCGTTTTTAAAATAGAGGGTAGTGTTGAGGATATTTCAATTAACCTGAAGGATTCTTTTGATGTGTTTACAGAATCTGTGCTGGCTATTTGTGGTGATACCTTTGTGGATATGATTATTAATATGGGCGTGAAGTTTATCTACGCTGTTTACAATTTAAGTTCAGAATCGGCTATTATTGCGGTAGTAGATAGTAAAGAGAGGGCTAATTTCGAGCTTGATCAGGATGAGATTAAAGAGGCGTTTACGGAGACGCTCAAAAAGATTTAGCGGAGGTAGCTATGATTCCTTTAACAACTTACCTATTTCAGAAAGCTGTTGAAAACCCGGCTATAGACGACAACCTTGTTTTGGTAGTTAACGAAATAGCCTCTGCGGCAAAGACCATTTCAGGAAAGGTGAGGAAGGCGGCACTGCTTGACATTCTTGGTTCGGCTCAAAAAACTAACGTTCAGGGTGAAGAGGTTCAGAAACTTGACAAGCTTGCCAACGAGATTATTCTTGAAACGCTTAAATGTACGGGAAAGGCGTGCATGCTTGCCTCTGAAGAGGTTGAAGACTGCCTTGTCCTTTCGGATACCGGCTATTCCATAGCTTTTGATCCTCTTGACGGTTCTTCAAACATTGATGTTAACGTTAGCATAGGCACTATCTTTTCCATTCAGAAGGAAGATGTTAAAAAGCCGGGAAGGGAACAGATAGCGGCCGGTTACGTTATATATGGACCAAGTACGATGCTTGTCCTTGCCTTTAAAGGTTTCGTTTCTGTTTTCTGCCTTGATCCTGAAAGTGGTAACTTTATCCTTGTTAAGGATAACTTTAGAATGCCTGAAAAGGGAAAAATTTACTCAATAAACGAAGCAAACTACCACAAGTGGACAGAAGATGGCCTGAGAAAGTTTATAGATTCTCTTAAAAATCAGAAATATACTTTAAGATATGTTGGTTCAATGGTTGCCGACGTTCACAGGACGCTTTTTAAAGGCGGTATATTTATCTATCCTGCCGATGTTAAAAACAGGAATGGAAAGCTGAGACTTCTTTATGAGGCTAATCCTATGTCCTTTATAGTTGAAAATGCCGGTGGATTAGCAACGACCGGCAGAGAGCCGATACTTGATGTTGTTCCTCAGGAGCTCCATCAAAGAGTTCCTGTTATTCTTGGTAGTAGATGGGAAGTAGAAGAGTGCCTTAAATACCTGAATGGATGATGATTTGAAAAGTGTAGCTGTTATTGATATAGGTTCAAACACTATAAAACTTGCCGTTTATAGAGTTGATGTTGGGAAGAAGAAGTTTAAAGAGGTTTACAAGGAGTCGGTTTACGCCCGGCTCCTTAATTGTGTTGATGAAAGTGGCTATCTTACAGAAGAAGGCTTTTTAAAAGCACGTATTGCCCTTGAATCTTTTAAAGAGAAAATTTCTTTTTTCCAGCCGGATGAGACTATAGCTTTTGCCACTTTTGTTATAAGAGCGATAAAGAATCGTCAGGAATTTCTTGAAAGGATGAAAGACCTGTTTGACATAGAGATTCTTTCGGGAGAGGCAGAGGCTTACTATTCAACTCTTGGTGCACTTGCTGATGTTAAGTATAAAACTTTTCTCACGTTTGATATAGGCGGTGGAAGTCTTGAACTCTGCAGAATAAAAAATCGCCATATAGAAAGGTGCAAAAGTTATCTCCTTGGAACACTTGAATTTAAGGACTGCCTCTCTCAAGAAACCGGAAAGTATGATATTAAATGTATAAGAGAAAAGGTTAAAAGAGGCGTTGCGCCAGATAAAAGCCTTTTTGGAGAATCATCAAGGCTTGTCGGGATTGGCGGAAGCATAAGGGCGATAAAAAAAATAACAGGAAAAAGAAAAGTAAAAAAGAAACTTTTAAAAGATGCTGTGAAGGAAATAAAAAAATTGTCTCCTGCAGAGCTCGCCTTTAAATACAAGATTTCCATTGAGAGAACGAAAACGGTCTTAACGGCTTCCGTGGTTGCTTTGCAGATTATGGATATATTTAATTGTAAAGAGCTTGTAATTTCAAAATACGGTATCAGAGAAGGAATAATTTACGAAAGGGTGATAAAAGGTGAGAAAAGAAATAGACCTGTCAAGTCCGAAGTTACTGATAAACAGGGAGTTAAGCTGGCTTGAGTTTAATCGCAGAGTTCTTGAAGAGGCTGAAGACGAAACAAATCCACTTCTTGAAAGGCTGAAGTTTCTCGCAATATTTTTCACAAATCTTGATGAATTTTTCATGATAAGAGTTGCCGGTTTAAAGCAGCAGATTTCTGCAGGTATTAATCGTCCGTCACCTGACGGTTTGACACCGAAAGAGCAGTTAAAGAAAGTTTCTGCAAGAACTAAAAGTTTGTTAAAAAGCGTTGAGGTTCAATACAGGAAGCTTGTCAGGGAGCTTAAAGGCAATTCTATCTACTTTCACTGTTACGGAAAGCTCAACAAAACCTTAAAAAAATTTGCAGACAGATACTTTTACGAGTTTGTCTATCCTGTTTTAACACCACTTGCGGTGGACATAACCCACCCGTTTCCTCACCTTTCAAATTTAAGCTTTAACGTTATCGTTGAAATTCACGAGGAAGAGTTAAAGTTTGGTCTTGTTCCCGTGCCGAAGAATTTGCCGAGATTTATAAAACTAAAAGAGGACGATAAGGAGATTCATTACGTTCTTCTTGAAGATTTGATTATCCATCACATAGAAAGCTTATTTCCTGAACAGAATATTGCAGATGTTGCAACAATAAGGATTACAAGGGATGCTGACATCGTTATTCAGGAAGACGAAGCAGATGACCTTTTGGAAGAGGTAGAAAAGGGAATAAGAAAGAGGCGTTTTGGAAAGCCTGTTAGACTTGAGATAAACAACTGTTCTGAGTATATGCTTAATTTTTTAAAAGATGAGCTTGAACTGAACGAGGAAGATGTATTTTCACTTAACATTCCTCTTAACCTTTCCGATCTCTGGAGCGTTTACGAAACCATTGACAGGCCGGAGCTTAAGTTTCCAATATATACGCCGTTTTATCCTGGTGCTTTTAATATTGATATCTTTTCTGCTCTGAAGATGAAAGAATTTGTTCTTTTCCATCCTTACGAATCGATAGATCCTGTTGTTGAGCTTGTTGAAGAGGCGGCAGAAGATCCCAACGTTCTTGCTATTAAGCAGACTCTCTACAGGGTTGGTAAAAATTCGCCGATAGTTGAAGCCCTTAAAAAAGCTGCGCAGAACGGAAAAGAGGTGGTTGCCGTTGTTGAGATAAAGGCGAGATTTGATGAGGAGAGCAATATTACGTGGGCTAAACAGCTTGAAGAGGAGGGCGTTCATGTAGTTTATGGAATTCCGGGACTTAAAACTCACGCTAAACTTTTGATGATAGTGAGGCGGGAAGATGATACACTCAAACGTTACGTTCACATAGGAACAGGCAACTACAACGTTGCCACGGCCAAAATCTATTCAGACATTGGTTTTCTCACCACTGATCCTGTGATTGGCGAGGATGTTTCAAAGCTTTTCAACGTTATAACCGGCTACTTCCATCCGCCGGAACTTAGCAAAATTTACATGTCTCCCGTTACTCTTAAAAGAAAAATCCTTCAGCTGATAGAGAGAGAAGCGGAGGCAGGAAAAGAGGGAAGGATCGTTGCAAAGATGAACTCTCTTGTGGACCCTGAAGTTATCAGGGCGCTTTACAGGGCTTCTCAAAAAGGTGTGAAGATAGACCTTATCGTCAGGGGAATCTGTTGCCTGAAGCCGGGAATAGAAGGTGTAAGTGAAAACATAAAGGTAATAAGTATTGTGGGCAAATACCTTGAACATGCAAGAATCTTTTACTTTAAAAACGGTGGTAATGAAGAGATATACATAAGCAGTGCTGACTGGATGCCCCGGAACTTCCACCGTAGAATAGAAACGATGGTGGCAATTGAGAATTCGGAGCTTAAATCTTTCCTTAAAAAGATTCTTGAAATCCAGCTTAAAGATACGGCAAAGGTCAGGATACTTACGCCAACAGGTGATTATATCCGTCCTGAAAAGAGAGACTTTAACTCTCAGGAGTATTTTGAGAAGTGGATAAGGGAGGTTAAAGTATGAGGGAGATTTTTCTGATAAGGCATGCAAAGGCTGTTGATAGAGAAAACTGGAAAGGCGATGACTGTGACAGGCCTTTGAAGGAAAAGGGACGGAAAGAATTCAGGGCATTTGCTGAAAGGATAAAGAATCTGTTTCCGGAAAAACTTACAATTGTTTCAAGTCCCTGCGCAAGGGCACTTGAGACGGCACAGGTACTTTCCGATGTTATCGGAGCAGATGTTAAAACAACGGAGCTTCTGTTTCCCGATGCCGATGTTGACGATTACTTGAAGGTTTTGAAAAAGTTTGACGGAGATATTGCTATCGTTGCACATCAGCCTGACCTTTCCATCTTTTTAAATGAGCTTGTCTGTATAAATCCTTCCCGGATAAAGTTTAAAAAGGGTGGTGTTGTAAAGGTTGTTAAAAAGGATGGGAGGTTCTTTTTAGAGTGGTTCATGACACCTTTAGCTGTTGAAGATATTGAATGAGCGGTGAATGAAAAGGATAAAACTTTTTATAGGTAAGGGCCTTTATCCCTATCAGCTTTCTTTCCTGCTTACAGTTCCTTTCAGGAAGTTTTTCATTTCGCCTGTTGATATTGCCAGCTTTCTTGATTTGAAAGAGGATTCATCTGTTCTTGAGATAGGATGTGGTCCCGGATATTTTACATCTGAAGTAGCAAAGCGTATTGGTGATTCGGGATTTTTCTGTGCTGTTGACATTCAAAAGGAAATGGTGGAAAAGGCGAGAGATAAATTGAAAAGAATGAACGTTGATAACGTTTCTTTTAAAGTTTGTGATGCTGTTTCCCTTCTATTTCCTGAAAACAGTTTTGATATTGTGTTTTGTGTTGCCGTTTTAGGTGAGGTTCACGATAGAGAGAAACTTTTTTCTTCGGTATGGAAAGTTTTGAAGCCCGGTGGAAGATTTGTTGTCGTTGAACAATCGGGGGATCCTGATAGTTTGTCGGGAGAAGAGCTTTTAAGTTTGTCGGAAGAGAAATTTATATTGAAAGAAAAGATAAAAAGGCGGTTCTATGTTGTCTATAAATTTGTGAAGCATATAAATTAAGTGTTTTAGGATTGAAAAAGGTTATTACTCGGCCTGTAAATTTTCCAGTGTATCTGGATTTAATGTTAGGGATCTTTCTTTTTCGTTTTCCTCTTCAAATTCCACCACTTCGTAGAGTTTTTCTTCATAAATCTTCCTCACAAAGGCAGCGTTTAGTGCGTGTCCCGTTTTATAGGCTTCTATATCTGCAAGTAGAGGATGTCCAAGTATGTAGAGATCGCCAACCAGGTCAAGTGTTTTGTGCGCCACAAATTCGTTTTCCATTCTCAATCCTGTTGGGTTAAGAATATCGTACTTGTCTATCACTATCGCGTTGTCAAGGCTCCCGCCTCTTGCAAGTCCTTTTGATTTAAGCCATTCAACTTCTTCAACAAAGCAGAAGGTTCTTGCCTTTGATAGTAGTTTTTCAAAGTTTTTAAGTGAATGAACGTACTCTATTGTCTGGTAACGAACTTTTTTATACGTATGGTTGAAAGATATTGTGTTCTTTATTGATAAAACATCTGAAGGCTTTGCAGTTATGTATTTGTCTTCGTGTTTTACTTCTACGTGTTCTTTTAGCTTCAGGTACTTTCTTTTTCTGTTCTGCTTTCTTATGCCTGCGTTTTCAAACAGGTATATGTAAGGTGCGGAACTTCCGTCAAGTATCGGTACCTCTTCGCTATCAATGTATATGTAAAGGTTATCGATGCCGAAAGCAGAAAGAGCTGCAAGGAGATGTTCTACGGTTTTGACGATAACACCGTCCTTTTCAAGGTTTGTGGCATAAAAGAGCTGCGTTGTGTTTTCAGGTGAAACCTTTATTTCAGGTAGGGAAGGGATATCATTCCTGACGAAAATTATTCCCGTGTTGACGGGAGCCGGAACGATTCTTACATTTACCTTCTTTCCCGTGTGAAGGCCGATACCACTAAATGTTATTTCTCTCTCTATAGTTTGCTGGTAAATCTGCATTCTCTTATCATCTCCTTGCGTTTTTACTCCCTGAATATATAGCAATTTGCATGCCACTATTAACGGTTTTCTTTAACATAGATTAAATACCTTATTTTCATTGCCTTAACAATTCTGACATCCTTCCGGCTCCCTCTAAGTTTTTGCATTTGTGCAAAATTTCAAAATCTTACACTTATCTCTGCAGAGAAAAGTCTTTCTACTTTTCCATCTTTTTCAACAATCAGGCAGCCTTCTCTATCAATACCGAGGGCAGTTACCTTTTCTATTCCATCCTGTTTTTTAACAATTATCCTGCTGCCCGGTTTTACAATCGATAGAGATTCAAACTCCTTCGTTTCAAACGTTCCTTTTACAGTTTTATCAAAATAGTTTACGACGCTTTCCACTAAACTGAGGGTCAGCGTTTCTCTATCAAAGTCAACCTCTTCAAGTTTTAGAGAGGTTGCAGGATATTCTGTTTCTTTCAGTTCTTCTCTTGAGTGTAAAAGATTCACTCCTATCCCTACGATGATTCTGTTTCCTGAGAGTTCCGGCAGGATACCGCACACCTTTTTGCCGTTAAATAGAATATCGTTAGGCCACTTTATCCTGAAACCTTTCTTTAGAGTGTTCAACGTTTTTGCAACTGCAACGGCCGTTGATAGACTGACTATTTGAACGTTTGAGAAGTTTTTTGGCTTTTCAAATAGGAACGATACGTAAAGTCCTTTTCCCGGCGGTGATATCCACTTTCTGCCTCGCCTTCCCTTCCCGCCGGTCTGGTGATTAGCGGTAACGACAGTAATAGGTTTGTGACTTTCCCTTTTCAAATACTCATTTGTGGAATCTATCGTTTCAAGGCTTATAATCTTTATGTTCATAATTTTTACCTCTTAAGGAGGAAGTTTTGGAAGTTATAGTTACGACGGAAAAGAGACCTTCATTAGAGATTATAGAGGAAGCTAAAAAACTTGCAAGGAAGTTTGAAACTTCTTACGTAACCAGGCGCCACAATACTATCGAAAGTTTTAAAAAGCGCTATGGGAAAAATGTTCTCGTTGTAACATCAGAAGGCCTTGTTCTTCATACGCTTAAGGGCAATAAACTCTTTTTCCATCCGGGCCTTTTGAAGATACGCCTTTTAAATTACCTGAAAACAGGTAAGGAAGCAATGATTGAGGCAATGGATTTAAAAGAGGGTGATACTGTCCTTGATTGTAATCTTGGTCTTGCTCAGGATGCTGTTATTTCTGCTTTTGTTTCCGGGGAAAGGGTCGTTGGTGTAGAGAAGGATCCAGTAATAGCAGAGATTGTCAGGAGGGGACTAAAAACTTACGTACCGAAAGGTAAGCTTTCGGTTGCCGAAAGAGCTTTCAGGAGGGTTGAGGTAAACGTCGGAGATAATAGAGAATTTCTTAGAAATTTGCCGGATAAATCGTTTGATATTGTCTATTTTTCGCCGATGTTCATAAAGCCGAAATGGAAATGTGACGTTATGCAGCCTTTTAGGGAAGTTGCGGTTAAAGATTTTATTGAACCGGAAACGCTAAGAGAGGCTGAAAGGGTGGCAAGGAAAAGGGTTGTGGTAAAGATAAACAAAGGGATTAAAGATCTCTTTCCTTTTTTGAAAGATTACATTCTTCAGGAAAGCGCGACGAATGTGGAATATATTTATAAAAAAGTAGATTGATAGCGGGGGAAAACCATGGGGGATTACTTCAGAGAAAGAGAACCGCAGGTTATGAAGGATAACGTTTATCTTCTGAAGGAAGCGATGGAAAAGGCGCCTGAATTAAAAGGTGTTCCAACAGGTGTTAAGGGGCTTGATGACCTGTTCTTTACCGTTGAATGGAAAGAAGGAAAGCCTGTTAAAAAGTCCCTTGGAGGTATTCCTGAATACTGCGTCGTAAACCTGACAGGCATGCCGGATACAGGTAAGAGTTTAATTGCTGAACAGTTTACTATAAAACAGGCTTCTTTGGGACAGAAGGTTTGCTTTATTACCGTTGAAAGTCCTGCCTCTTTTGTTGCTGCTTCTCTAAAAGAGAGGTCTGCAGCAATGGGCGTTGAGTTTGAAGAAATAGAGAACAACATTATCCTTATAGATGCTGCAAGTAACTCAAGATTGAGGGATGACATTCCTACTATGCTTGATACCCTCGCCTACGTTTATAGAACCTACAAGGTTCACAGGACAGTTATAGATTCAATTACGGGACTTTTTGAGTCGAAAGAGATGCTGGCAAGGTCTGTTGTGAGAGCGTTTTTTAACTTTATGAAAAAATGGTATCAGACTGCGATATTTGTTTCCCAGAAAAGGAGCGGACACGAAGAACTTTCTGCAGAGGCTGCCGGTGGTTACGCCGTTGGGCATATTGTTGACTGCACGATGGTTCTTTCAAAAGAGATTGTTCTTTCAAAAACGAGGGCTCAGAACTATAAAGTTGAATTTGGCGATATTGTAAGGTTGTTCAGAATAGACGGTTGCAGAATGTGTGGTCACGATACACGCATTCACGTGATGAATATTACGGAACTTGGACTTGTTGAGGTGGGTCCTGCCCTTGTTGATATTATAAAAGGCAAAGCCTGATGTAACAGGTTTTTAAGGTTTCAGCCCTTTCCCTTATAAGCCCTTGACAGCTCAGTCTTCTATTCTTAAATTTTTATATAGATTGCCGCTCAATCACTTGTCCCGATTTTTAGAAAATCCTTTTTGAAGGAGGTCAATTTGAAAATACCGGGATTTTCATTTCTTGAGGAGATAGAGTCCCGATTTGGCGTTACTTTTGAGAACAAAGGTAAACTTAAAAAGATTATTGAAAAGCATCCTATGTTTATTTCCTCTTATTACGCTGAGTTGATAGACTGGAATAATCCAGACGACCCTTTGAAAAAGATAGTTTTTCCGTCAGTTGATGAACTTAACGTTTCAGGTTCCTATGACACCAGTGGTGAGAAAGAGAACACAGTAATTACAGGTCTTCAACACAAGTATCGAGAAACTGCTCTTTTGCTCGTTACAAACAGATGTGCAGGCTACTGCAGACACTGTTTCAGAAAGAGGATGGTTGGTATTCCCACGGAAGAAACGGTCAAAATCTTTGATATGGCCGTTGATTATATAAAGGAGCACGGAGAAATAACAAATGTTCTCATTTCTGGTGGTGACCCTTTAACACTTCCCACAGAAGTTATTGATTACTTTTTGAAGGAACTAAAAAAGGTTCCTCACCTGAAATTTGTAAGGATTGGAACTCGCATTCCTGTTTTTTACCCGGAAAGAATTTACGACGATAGTAAACTACTTTCTATTTTTGATAAGTTTTCAAAAGAGAAAGCCCTCTACGTTGTTACTCACTTTAACCATGAGAGGGAAGTTACCGAGGAAGCGGCACAGGCCGTTAGAGTACTGACTCGTTCAGGTGTCGTTGTCAGCAATCAGACAGTTCTTTTAAAGGGTGTTAATGATGATCCAGAAATTTTCTCTTCACTGATGAAGTCTCTTGTTTCTATAAATGTTCTCCCCTACTACGTCTTTCAGTGCCGTCCTGTTAAGAGGGTTAAAAGCCATTTTCAGGTGCCTCTTAAAGCCGGATACGAAATTATTGAAAAGGCAAAACAAAAACTTGACGGTTTTGGAAAGCGTTTTAAGTACATTATGTCCCACAAAACGGGGAAAATAGAGATAGTCGGTATAATCGGGAAAGAGATATATCTTAAATATCATCAGGCAAAGGATTACAGAAAGGTTGGAAAACTTTTCAAAAGGATTCTTACGCCCAGTGCAGGGTGGCTTGACGATTTAAAGAGACCTGAAAAAGAAAGAGAGTTTGTACTTTGAAGGGCGGCAGTGCCGCCCTTCAGCTTAACCTTTTTTGGTTTTTGCCAATTTAACTTCGCCGTCTGCGTATTCTATTCGTGGGAAGAGTATTTCAGGCTTTCCAATCTCTTTTCCAGCTTCCAATCCTCCCCACTTTGTGAATTCTTCAACAGATAATTCGGAAGCTTTCTTGCCGAGGTTTAGCATGGTTGCCATCTTTTCAGCTGATGAAGGCATATAGGGATATACAAAAGCGGTTATGAACCTTAAAGCTTCAGCCATGTTGTAGAGGACTCTGTCAAGTTCTTCTTTGCCCTCTTTGTTGAGACTCCAGGGTGCTCTTCTGTCTATATATAAGTTAACAAAGTTTATAAACTGCCATATCTCGTCTAAAGCTTTTGTGAGTTCGCCTTTAGGTATAAATTCCTTCAGTTTTTCAACTGTTGCAACTGCCTTTTTTCCAATTTTTGTGTCGAGGTCATCTTCATTTCCTGAAGGTTCTGGAATAATGCCGTTTCTGTATTTTATAATCATAGATAATGTTCTGTTGAAAAGGTTGCCAAGGTCATTTGCCAGCTCTCCGTTTATTCTTGCAACGAGCTTTGAGTATGAAAAGTCTCCGTCTAATCCGAATGTTACCTCTCTGAACATGAAGAATCTCACCTGATCAACACCGAACTTTTCAACCAATTCGTAAGGGTTAACAACATTTCCCTTTGATTTACTCATCTTTTCGCCTTCAACAGTCCACCATCCGTGAGCAAAGACCTCTTTTGGAACGTCAAGACCTGCTGACATGAGAAATGCGGGCCAATAGACGGTGTGGAATCTCAGGATGTCCTTTCCGACAAGGTGAAGGTCTGCCGGCCAGTAGCGGTTAACCCTTTCCATGTTATCAGGGTAGCCGACGGCCGTCAGGTAGTTCGTGAGGGCATCGAACCAGACATATATAACATGCTTTTCATTTACAGGCACGGGAATGCCCCACGTGAAGCTGGTTCTGCTTATAGAAAGGTCCTTTAATCCCTGCTTTACGAAGTTTATTATCTCGTTTCTTCTAAAGTCCGGCTTGATAAAATCGGGATTTTCTTCATAAAGTTTAAGCAGTTTGTCTTCATATTTTGATAGACGGAAGAAATAGGATTCCTCTTTTACCTTTTCAACCGGTCTTTTACACATAGGACAGAGGTTACCTTCAAGGAGATCTTTTTCCGTGTAGTAAGTTTCACACGGAACACAGTACCATCCTTCGTATTCGCCAAGATAAATGTCACCGTTTTCGTAGCACTTCATGAATATGTGCTGAACGGCTTTTATGTGATCTTCGTCGGTTGTTCTGATAAATCTGTTGTAGGAAATGTTTAGTTTTTCCCAGAGTTCTTTAAATCTTGGAACGAGAGAATCAACAAACTCTTTTGGTGATAATCCTTTCTTTTCAGCAGCTTTCTGAATCTTTAACCCGTGTTCGTCTGTGCCTGTGAGGAAAAAGACGTCTTTTCCGCAGAATCTTTCAAATCTTGCGATTATGTCTGCAGCTGTTGTGGTATATGCGTGTCCCAGGTGTGGAACGTCGTTAACATAATAAATAGGGGTTGTTACATAAAACTTTTCTTTCATTCTGGACTCCTCACGTCAAATTTTAGCCATACTATTTTACAATTTTATCCTGCTTTCTATTATCCTTTTCACATACTTTCCTATAATGTCAAATTCAAGGTTTACAACTGTTCCCGGCCGTTTAAACTGGAGAGTCGTTTCACTGAAGGTTGTTGGAATGACGGCAACGGAAAAGCTGTCAGGATAAAGGTCTGCAATTGTAAGACTGATGCCGTCAATGCCTATTGAGCCTTTTTTGACAACAAGATGCTTAAATTCCGGTGGAAGCTTGAACGTGAACAGATAACTTCTTTCTACCTTTTTTACGGATAAGACTTTACTTACGGTATCAACGTGTCCCTGAAGTATATGTCCTCCGAGTCGGTCGTTCACTTTCACCGCCCTTTCAAGGTTTACAGGATCGCCGGCTTTCAGGTATTTAAAAGATGTTTTATTTATCGTTTCGAAAGAGACATCAAAAGAGAGCTCGTTGTTTTTTATTTCCGTTACGGTAAGACAGATACCGTTTACCGCTATGCTGTCTCCCTCTTTTGTTTCCTCAATTACTTTTGAGCACTTTACCGTTAGTATTGCATCCTTACCTGAGCGCTTGACCTCTTTTATTTTTCCAATCTCTTCAACTATTCCTGTAAACATTTTTCTTTCTCCTCGTGGTAAAATTGCAAGACACCTTTAAATTATATCGTTTGCGGGGATAAGATTGAGAATAGCCACAATAGACATAGGAACGAACTCAACGCGCATTCTTATTGCAGAAGTGAAAGACGGCACCGTTGAGACCCTCTATAAAACAGGAAAGGTCACAAGGTTGGGACAGGGAGTTAAACAGACCGGCTATATAAGCAAAGAGAGCATGGAGAGAACGGTTGCTGCCCTTAAAGAGTTTAAGCGAAAAATAGAAGAATTCAGCGTTGAAAAGGTTGTTGCCGTTACAACGGAAGCTGCCCGTCTTGCTAAAAATGCAGATGAGTTTTTAAAGCAGGTAAAAGCTTTAGGTATTGATATTGAAATTCTTTCAGACAGAGAAGAAGCGGAGCTTGTTTATATAGCCAATGTTTCGTACTTTAAGCCTTCCGTTCCGGCTATTACAGTTGATCTTGGCGGTGGGAGTACAGAAATAGCTTATGGGAAAGGTGAAGAGCTTATCTACTATGAGAGTTTAAAGTTTGGCGTTGTCGTTCTTCTTGAAAAGTTTATAAAGAGTGCCCCGCCTGCTAAAGAAGAGCTCCTGTCCCTTGAAGTATTTATTGAAGAGCAGCTGAAAGGTTTTAAGAAAAGGGCTGGCATAGAGTTTCCCTTTGAGGTTTTTGGCGTTGGTGGTACGATTACTTCTGTTGTTGCAATGGAAGAGGCCATGACTGTTTACGATCCAGAAAAGGTTCACGGTTATCCTGTAACCTGTGAGCTTATAGATAAGTGGTATGAAAGGGTTTCTTCTGTTTCTGTTGAGGAAAGAAAGAAAATTGTCGGTCTGGAAGAAGGAAGGGCAGATGTTATAGTTCCCGGTCTTGCGTTTTTTAAAGTTTTCTGCAGAGTGTTTGGGGTAAAGAAAATAACCGTTAGTGAACTTGGGCTTTTATACGGATTAGCTTTAAAGGAGGCTAAAAGATGTCAAAAAGGATAGCGGTAATTGGAACTGGTTATGTCGGTCTTGTATCCGGTGCGTGTTTTGCCTACTTAGGACATAAAGTGATAGGACTTGATATTGACCCGTATAAGATAGAGAGGCTAAAAAAGGGGGAAGTTCCCATATACGAACCGGGTCTTGATAAAATTTTGAGGCAGGCAATAGACAATGGAAATATTGAGTTTACAACCGATTATGCTTATGCTGTTAAAAATTCAGATTTCATATTTATTGCAGTTGGCACACCGTCACGGGAGGATGGTTCGGCAGATCTTTCGTACGTTGAAAGCGCCTACAGAAGCATAGTTGAGCAAATAGAGCAAGATGATTTTAAGATTATCGTTAATAAGTCAACCGTTCCCGTAGGTACTGGAAGGTGGGCTAAAAAGTTTATAGCAGACCTTTTAAGGGAAAAGGGAATAGAAGAGCCTGAAAAACGGTTTGAGGTTGTTTCCAACCCTGAGTTTTTGAGGGAAGGCAAAGCAGTGGAAGACTTTATGAAACCTGACAGGGTCGTTGTTGGTGCCGATAACAGAGATTACGCCGGCATGGTGGCATCTCTTTATGAAAAGCTTCAGCCTGCAATGATTATTACAGACCTTCCGACTGCTGAAATGATTAAGTACGCTTCAAACTCATTTTTAGCTACGAAGATATCTTTTATCAATGAGATAGCCAACATTTGTGAAAGAGCCGGGGCTGACGTTACTGTTGTTGCAAGGGGTATGGGACTTGACCACAGAATTAGTCCACACTTTTTAAATGCCGGTTGTGGTTTTGGCGGCAGTTGTTTTCCAAAAGATGTTAAGGCTCTTGTTTATACTGCCAAGCAACTTGATGTTGAACCTGAACTTCTTGAGGCTACTCTTGATGTAAATGAGAGACAGAAGCTAATACCTGTAGAGAAGCTTAAAAAGTACTATCCTTCTCTTTCAGCTTTAACTGTTGCAGTTTGGGGGCTTGCCTTTAAGCCGGACACCGACGATATGAGGGAAGCGCCATCAATTCCAATTATCAGAAAGATTCTGTCAGAAGGTGCCACAGTTAAGGCTTACGACCCTGTTGCTATCGAAAACGCTAAAAAAGTTTTTAAAGAGGAACTACAAAAATATCCTGAAAAGCTTATATTTGTAGAGGATAAATATGAAGCACTTGATGGTGCTGATGCTCTGTTGCTTGTAACAGAGTGGTTAGAGTTTAAAGACGTTGATTTTGAAAGGTTCAGGAATAAGGTTATAATTGATGGAAGGAACCTATGGGAACCTTCCATAGTAAGAAGATACACAGAAAAGTATGAAGGTGTAGGAAAACCGTAAAAAGAGGCAGTAAATAATGAATATAACAAGCAAAAGAGATGTGTTGAAGAAACTGTACTCGCCGTTTGGGTATGCCTTTGCGAAGGCAAATGTTCATCCCAATGTTATTACGCTTGCAGCGCTGATATTGGGAACGATAGCCGCTTTTGTCTATTATAAGGGCCATCCTGTTATTGGTGCTTTTCTGCTTTTCTGTTCAGGTATTCTTGACCTGTGTGACGGTTACGTTGCCGTTAACAACAGGAAGGCAACAAAGTTTGGTGCCGTTTTTGACTGGATTGCAGATAAGTGGGTTGATGGATTTGTACTTGGCAGCGTTGCTTTAAAGTACGCAGGCAACTGGATAGCCCTGTTTGTGGTTGTTGTATCAATGCTCCACACGTTTATTAAACCTGTTGTTTATTCGGAGATCGGGTATCAGGTGAGGGAGACAGGGAAGATAAAAGATCCCCTTGAGAGCACAGGATTTTTTGGGAGACCGGAAACGTTTATAACACTCTTTATCGCTTCCATCCTTTATCCGTTTAACCACGCTGTTTTAAAGTACGGGATTGAGTTTATTGGTGTTATGAGCTTTATGTCACTTATACAGAGGATTCTTTACCTTTACAAACACTACGGAAGAGAGTACGAGGAGTAAATTATGGAAAGACCTTACGTTATGATAGTTTCTGAAGTTACTATTGATGGAAAGTTAACCCTTGATGAGGGCGTTTCAAGTAAAGAGATAATGAAGTTGATGGACGAAGAGGCAAATAGATACCTTCACGAGATAAGAGCAGAATGTGATGGTATTATGGTTGGTTCCAATACCGTTAGAATAGACAATCCAAACCTTACGGTAAGGTATGTGGAAGGTGAGAATCCCACGAGGATTATTCCCGCTTCAACTGCTGATATCCCGCTTGATTCAAACGTTTTAAACGTTGAGAAGGCACCTACAATCATTGCTGTAAGTGAGAGGGCACCTAAAGATAGGGTAGAGGCTATTAAGGCTAAAGGTGCTGATGTGATAGTTGCAGGAAAAGATAAAGTTGATTTTGTGGCACTTCTGCCAGAACTTTACAGACACGGTATTAAAAAGTTGATGGTTGAAGGTGGTTCAAAGGTTAACTGGGAACTTATTAAAAATGATCTTGTTGATGAGATAAGGCTTATTCACCTTCCTGTTGTTGTAGGCGGTGATAACGTTCCTTCCCTTGTTTCCGGTGAAGGTTTTAAAAAGCTTGAGCTTGTTAAAAAGTATGAAATTAAGAGAGTCTTTCAGTGTGGCAATCAGGTAGTAACAGAATACGTTAGAAAGTAACTTTCGGGGCTTCTGCCCCTTCTTAAGGTTTAAGGATGGTTAAATACATTTTAAAGAGGCTTCTTCACCTGATACCTCTTATCCTTGGAATGACTTTTGTTTCTTTTCTCATTATTAAACTTGCCCCTGGTGATTTTTTAACCTCTTTGAAGATGAATCCTTCCATTTCAAAAGAGACTATTGAGGCTCTTAGAAAAAGCTACGGTCTTGATCAGCCTGTTATTAAACAGTACTTCTTCTGGCTGTGGAACGCCATTCACTTTAACCTTGGGTACTCTTTTGCGTACCACAGACCTGTTATTTCTCTCATTGCCGGTAGAATTGGTAACACCCTGTCTCTTACAGTTACGGCCTTTTTTGTTACCTGGATGCTTGCTGTACCCCTTGGAATAATTGCTGCTTTTTACAGGAACAAAATTTTGGACAGAATTATAACTTCGATTTCTCTTGTAGGACTCTCAATTCCAAGTTTCTTTGTTGCGTTTCTTCTAATGTTTTTCGCTGCTAAGACAGGGCTTCTTCCTATTGGCGGTGTTGTTTCTCAAAATTACGATAAGCTCAGTTTAGCAGGAAAGATACTTGATAGATTGAAGCATATGGTGATTCCCCTTACGGCAATGGTTGTCGGCAATATTTCGGGTCTTGTTCGTTTAGTGAGGGGAACCGTGATTGATGAACTTGAGAAAGATTATGTTAAACTTGCCGTTGCGAAG
>NZ_JALVIW010000105.1:0-2333 GCF_027028515.1 Desulfurobacterium sp.
ATATGGTACAAATCAACCCAGTTTAGAGTGGAAACGGTGAGAGGATTTAAAGGTTTTAACGAACCAATTGTTGGTGACATTTACAATGATGCAGAAAGTTCAACTACCTGATAAAAATAAAAAAAGGGGCATATGCCCCCTTTTTTACTCGAGTCCAAAAAGTTTCAGTGCAAGGTCAAGTATAACATAGGTCAAAAGCCCTGTAATGCCAAGTGTTGTGATAAGGCCGAAATAGACAACTTCTGGAGAAACTTTCCTCAACTTTGCATATCCCATGTAGAGCTTGCCGCTTACGATGGCTACTATAAAGGCAACGATAACTTTTGGAAGGAGAAAGTGCTGGAAATCAAGGTTGTTTCCAAAAATTCCAAGAGGCAGGAAAGCATACATAATAACTGCAATAAAGGAAACAGCTGCAAGAGACCAGTTTATAGATTTTTCCATCGTTGAAGCCATTTTTAACCTCCCCAATTTTCTACATAACATTATAATGTGTTGTAACTGTAAAAATCAAGTCTCTATCTTACAGGTGAATAGTAAGTTATGATATAAGAAAAGGCAAGTAAAAACAGTCATGGAGATATGGCTTTTAAGAAAGCACTGTCAAGTTTTGTTTCTGTCTTTTCACTCTTCCTGAACATGAAGTAGATAACTATCATCGTGAAAAAGCCGGAAAGAACACCTATAACTTCAACGGGAACAACCTTTGTGTATGCCATTGCCAGAGCTGAAAGTGAAAGTACCAATCCGGAAACGACAGCCGGGATGAAATTTTTCTTTACAGCTTCCCACTTTCCTACAAAGTAGAGCATCATAAGGGCAAAACAGACAGATACTACGGGTAAAAAGATTGTTATTTTCTGCGTAAATACCCAGATAAATTGTTCAAGGTTCGCTATTCCCGGTGGTTTTATGTTAAAAGGTCCCCACACGACCCTTGCCGGGAGGGTGATAGGGATAGATAAAAGTGCAAAGGATGTGAGAGGATCGCAGCATAGGATTGATATGGCAACAGCAGCAAGAGGCGTAAATCCAAGAGCCACAAATACAGGAGGGAATAGAGCTGGCGTTACCACACCAAGAGATGTTGCTAAAGAACCGAATCCCATTCCTATGAACAGTGTCTGTTCTACTTTGTTTGTCGTGATGGAACGAACTGTTTTGACGACTTCAGAAAGAGCGCCAGTCTCTTTCATTATGAAGATCATTAGCATTGTAAAGGCTACTGCAAAGGTGATTGCAAAGGCTTTGACAATTCCATAAATACTTGCGCCTATAACGACAGAAAGGGGTGTTTTGAAATAGAGCCACGCTACAAGACCTGCAAAATTCCAGCCGGCCACCGACATGAAGACGCCCGATCGGGAGAAAAAAAGCATTCCGATAAAAACGAGGAGAATTGGGCTTACCGCAAAGAAGAAGTCCATAAGCTACCTCCTTATTATTTATAGACTGAAGCGGCTTCAAGGAGTTTTGCGCCGCTTTCTTCAAGAACTTTTACCGCCTTTTCAAATAGAGCATCTTTGACTTTAAAAAAGAGGATGGCTTTTGAGGAAGAGCCCGCGTACGCATAGGTATATTCTACATCTATGTCATTTTCCGCTAAAACTTTTACGACGTTGTAGAATCCACCGGGTTTGTCTTCAACTTCTACCGCGAATACTTCAGTTTCTGTGGCAGCGAAGTTATCGGCCAAAAGAACGGCTTTTGCCTTTTCAGGGTTGTTTACAACTAACCTTAAAATTCCAAATTCTGAAGAGTCGGCTAAAAATAGGGCACGGATGTTTATATCTGCAAGTGAAAGAGTTTTGGCTACGTCTGCCAGTCTTCCTTTTCTGTTTTCAAGAAATATTGATATCTGCTTCACAGCGTATTTGCCCTTCATCTTTTCCTCCTTAAATGTTTAATTCTCTTCTATCGATGACTCTTTTGGCTTTTCCCATGCTTCTTTCGAGTGTTTTCGGTTCAACCAATTTGACTTTTGCATTGATGAATAAGCTGTTCAACATGTCTTCTTCTATTTTTTTCTTGAGAGAATCGAGGCTTCCCACTCCATCTTTTAGAAGTTTTTCATCTACTTCTATCCAGACTTCCAGTTTGTCAAGGACCCCTTTTTTATCAACGACGATTACGTAGTTCGGAGTTAGCCCTTCTATCTGAGTTATAACGTGTTCAACCTGTGATGGGAATATGTTGACACCGTTAACTATAAGCATGTCATCGGAACGACCCTTTATGTTTTCAATGTAGAGTATCGTTCTTCCACAGGGGCACGGTTCTCTATGGATAACCGTTATATCTTTTGTTCTGTAGCGTATCATCGGTAAAGCTTG
>NZ_JALVIW010000106.1:0-2331 GCF_027028515.1 Desulfurobacterium sp.
AGAGAGAACAAACTACAGTTCCTATACTTTAGTAAAGGGAAGTCTCTATCACATAATGAGAATTATTCTCTTTTTCGCTTGGCAGATCGACGAAAAAAATATTCAATTATATCTTAATAAAGCATTAGATATTCTTGAAGAATTTATAAAATCTATGCAAACAACAATGAAACAAGAAATCAATAAACTAGAGTGTAAAACCTAACTCTTGGAGTTTTCCCCTCAGATCACCAACATATAACCACCAACTGTTACTGTCAGAAGAATACCTGAACCCATCAGGAACTTTTCTTCCAGTTTCATCAACAATTCCTTCACCTTTCCAATCAATTACAGGGTAGATAACATAGTAACTCCCATAATCATACGTAGTTCTGGCATCCTCCTCCGTTATCATTACTTCATGAATTTTCTCCCCGGGCCTTACTCCAATCTCAACAAGCTTACAATCCGGACATATTGCCCTAGCCAAATCAGTAACTTTGAAAGAGGGAATCTTTGGAACGAAAATTTCTCCCCCTCTTGCATCCCTTATAGCCTTCAAAACCATATCTATTCCCTCATCAAGCGTAATCCAGAACCTGGTCATTCTGAAATCCGTTATGGGCAACTCTCTCTTCCCCTCCCTTACCAATTTCAGAAAATAGGGAATTACAGAACCCCTGCTACCTGCCACATTTCCATATCTAACAACCGCAAAGCGAGTTTTCTTACCACCAGCATAAGCATTTGCTGCAACAAAAAGCTTATCAGCAACCAATTTAGTAGCTCCATAAAGGTTCACTGGATTAACCGCTTTGTCAGTTGAAAGAGCAATAACTTTTTCCACTCCCATATCAATAGCAGCATTGATTATGTTCTCAGCACCGTAAATGTTGGTTTTAACAGCTTCAATTGGGTTATACTCAAGAAGAGGCACCTGCTTCAGTGCAGCAGCGTGAACAACAATATCAACTCCGTCAAATGCTCTGTAAAGTCTTTCTCTATCTCTAACATCTCCCAGGAAAAATCTCAGTTTAGGAATGTGTTTTTTTAACTCCTGTTGCATCCAGTACTGTTTATACTCATCACGGGAGTAGATAATCACCTTCTTCGGGTTGTAATTTTCTAAAATTCTCTTTGCAAACTTCTTTCCGAAGGAACCTGTTCCTCCAGTTATGAGAATTACTCTTCCATCTACACTACTCATTACATACCCACCTATTATTCAAAATCTTCAAAGGCTATAGGTTCACCAGAAAGTATGTCCCTTTTTAACCTCTTTCCACATACAGACTCAAAACTTTCTACTGGTATTCCTTTACACGGCCTCAGGAAACTAACACTATTGTAAGATACAATATCCCCTTTTTTTAAATCCATCTTTGCGTACGTTCCCCTTCTTGCCCAAAACCTTTCAGGCCACTCTCTTTTAGATGGTAGTTTTAAACCATCCCCCATGGCAGATTCTACTTTTTTTACTGTTTCTATCAGCTCCTTAAACTCTTCGACAGTTAAAGCAAAATTTGCATCCGGAGTAACCAGATTTTTATCAAGAGTTATATGTTTCTCAAGATATGAAATACCTAGAGACACAGCTGCAACACAAATATCAATTCCCAATGAGTGATCCGACAATCCTACAGAACATTCTGAAAATTCCCTTTTCAACGTTTCAATAGCCCTCAGGTTAATTTCCGGATATTCAGGCGGGTATAGAGAAACGCAGTGTAGAAGAATTATACTCTTACAGTCTTTCAGTCTACTAACTGCCATCTCCACTTCGGATAAAGTAGCCATCCCTGTTGAGAGGATAACAGGTTTACCGGTTTTATTAATCTCATCGAGAAGAGGAAAAAAAGTCAAATCCCCACTTGCCACTTTATAGATTTTAACACCTATATCTTCAAGTCTTTCGATATGGTAAGGTTGAGTTGGAGTTGTTGAAAAAATAATGCCTTCTTTATCAGCTTCTCTCTTTATCTCGTCATGCCACTCCAGAGGTAAGCCAAGAGGAAATCGTTTTTCTTTGAGAGTTTCATAAGCAGGATGAAACTTAGAAAAGAGGTCGTCAACTTCCCAACACTGAAATTTAACTATATCTACGCCTATGGATTTGCAAATCTTCACATATTTCTTAGCAAGCTCCTTTGAACCATTAAAGTTACTTCCTATATCTGCTATAAATCGTACCATTAATTACCTCAACTCAAAAGTTATTTCATTGTAACCCTTGTAGAAAACGTTGGCAACTTCATCCCTTTCACAAATTGTATGGGAAATCCGGAAGAAAAAAGAATTTTTAAACTCTTTATAACGAATGAGAGGAACTGTATAAAGCTGTGATTTATC
>NZ_JALVIW010000107.1:0-48805 GCF_027028515.1 Desulfurobacterium sp.
CCAATGAAATCTTCAGCAAGAACGAGTCCTTCAGCTAAACCATTAGGTTTTTCCTGAATTGTGTATTTTATGTTCATACCAAGGTGAGAACCGTTGCCAAAGAGTTTTTTAAAGGATTCAATGTCACTGGGATTGACGATAAAAAGTACTTCTTTTATACCAAGGAGCATTACAAGGGATAAGGGATAATAAATCATAGGTTTGTTGTATATTGGGAGAAAATGTTTATTTACTGAAATGGTTACGGGATAAAGCCTTGTTCCACTTCCTCCGGCTAAAATAACAGCTTTCATAAGTCCTCCTGATAGATAGAGTAAGAATATTATAACAGGATTAAAAAGAAAAAGCCCGGATTTTCCGGGCTTCCATTGAGAACAAAAAGAAAACAATTAGTAAACTAAAATCTCTCCAGCAACAAGTTTCTTCCATATGTTTGAAATGTCAGCAAGACACTCTTTAGCTATAGGTTCTATTTTGTCCTTGTAGATGTCGATTTTTCCGTCCTTTGTTCTTATCTTAACATCGAGTGCTAAAGGTTCAGTAATCGGTTTACCAATCTGGCTGACGATGTAACAATAAGCTTCTTCTACTTCAGGGATTTCCTTTACAACAGCTTCGCATATCTGGTTAGCTGTGATGTTATAAAGTTTACCAACGTGAGTAATTGGATTTTTACCGGCAGCTGCCTCGAGACTCATCGGTCTGTAAGGTGTGATGAGGCCGTTAACTCTGTTCCCCCTTCCCACTTCACCGTCATCTCCAGCTTCTGCAGATGTTCCAGTAACTGTTATGTAAACATTTTCTCTTTCAACATCATCTCCTGTGTTGATGTGGATAATTACTTCTCTGCTTGTATATTTTTTGGCAACTTCTTCTGCTATTCTTCTAACGTTTTCTCTCTTTTCCACATAATCGTTGATGTCTTTAATGAACTTATCAACGAAAGCACAAGCTACGGTAACGTCAATTGTGCCCCCTTTGCGAACACCCATAACTTTAATATCTTCGCCTATTTCTGGATGTTTTTCCTTCATCTCTTTACTGTTTAGAACTTTTTCAACGTTGAATGTGATGTTTTCTACTTCATCAAACGGTGCAAAACCTACACCAAAAGAAGTGTCATTTGCAAGGGGAACGCCTGTTTCAAGTTGCCTCATGTAGATGTCCACGAGGTCAACGGAACCGGGTCTTACAAGGCAATGGATTCTGACATCTCTATCCGGGTTGAGAGCGTGAATATTCTCTTTAAGCCACTCTTTAGTTCCTTCAATAGCAAATTCTTCTACAGGTACCTTAATGCCCTTATACTCTTTTATGGCTCTACCAACAAGATATATCTCAATTGGTGCTGTTATTTCACCGCCGCCAAAAGATGGCGTTGCGCTTCCACCAAGCAGGAGTCCCTTGTCAACGTTGTGATGAAGAACAAAACCAAAATTTTCTTTATAAAACTTACAAAGTTCGGCTGAAAGCTTTTCAGCAAGAGCATCACAAATGGTATCCGGGTGGCCTATACCCTTCCTTTCAACGATTTCTACGGCAAGTTCATTTGTCGGTTGAAAGTCAAGTGGAGTCACGTTCAGGTTCATTTACTCTCCTCCTTAAAAAGGTAATAATCTGACACGGTAATTATGGTATATTTTAACTCTAAAAGAAAGGGGAGGTAGGGTAAATTGTTGTCTGGAGGATACTGTGTGTGGAATTGTAGGCTATATAGGAAAAGACAATGCTAAAAATATTGTAATAAATGGATTAAAACGACTGGAATACCGGGGGTATGACTCTGCCGGAGTGGCATTCATAGATTCAGGGAAGCTTAAGATTTATAAAAAGAGCGGGAAAATAAGGGATCTTGAATTTGAACTGAACAGGGATCTGTCTTTACCCCATATAGCTATTGGACACACGAGGTGGGCAACTCACGGTGAACCAAACGATGTAAATGCTCATCCTCATGTTGATTGTACCGGGAAAATAGCTGTGGTTCACAACGGAATAATTGAGAATTTTACGGAGCTTAAAAAAGAACTTGAAAGCAGAGGGCATATTTTTAAATCCAAAACAGATACGGAGGTTATTGCACACCTTGTCGAAGAGGAAATTAAAAATGGTAAAAATCTTCTTAGTGCAGTTTTGTCGGCAACATCAAAACTCAAAGGTTCATACGCGGCAGCCGTTATCTATGAGGGTGAGCCTGACAAGATCGTGTGCGTCAGGAAAGACAGCCCTTTAGTGATCGGTGTCGGTGAGGGAGAAAACTTTTTAGCGTCGGACGTACCTGCCTTTTTATCCTACACTAACAGGGTCATCTTCCTCGATGATAACGAATGTGCCGTCATAACTGCCGATAATGTTCACATATTTGACCTGAATGGAAATGAAATAACAAAAGAGACTAAAGAAATTCCCTGGTCAATAGCTCAGGCTGAAAAGGGCGGATACAAGCACTTTATGATAAAAGAAATATACGAGCAGCCAAGGGCCGTTGCAGATACCATATCTGGCAAGTTGTCACTGTTGGAAGAAAACAACAGGGAGCTTTTAACTACATTTGGCAAAATTCAAATAGTGGCCTGTGGGACTTCTTACCATGCGGGTTTAGTAGGAAAGTTCTTTATAGAGTCGGTAGCAGGTATTCCCGTATCTGTGGATTATGCTTCGGAGTATAGGTACAGAAATCCCATAATAGATGAAAAAACCTTAATCATTGCCATATCTCAGTCAGGGGAAACTGCAGATACCCTTGCGGCGGTTAGACTTGCCAAAAAGAAAGGTGCAAAGGTTGTTGCAATATGTAATGTGATTGGTTCAACCATAACGAGAGAGGCGGACTATACAATTTACACGCACGCGGGGCCTGAAATAAGCGTTGCATCAACCAAAGCCTTTACAACACAGCTTGCCGCTCTTTTCCTATTTGCCGTTGAAGCGGCACGGATAAGAAACAAAATTACGAAAAAAAAAGAAGAAAGACTCTTAAAAGCGCTATCTGAAATTCCAGCAAAGATGAAAGAATTTCTTGATAGGGAAAGCGAAGAAGGGCAGGTAAGGAAAATAGCTCTCGAGTTTTACAACTCTCAGGATGCACTCTATCTTGGAAGATTCGTAAACTACCCGATAGCCCTTGAGGGTGCTTTGAAACTTAAGGAGATAAGCTATATACATGCTGAAGGCTATCCAGCAGGAGAGATGAAACACGGTCCTATTGCGCTTATAGACGAGAAGATGCCTGTTGTTGTAGTGGTACCAAGAGACAGGGTTTATGAAAAGATGGTTTCAAACATTGAAGAAGTGAAAGCGAGAAAAGGAAAAGTCATTGCAATAACAAACAGGGATTGTCTTGAAGTTAAAAAACTTGCAGACTTTGCCATTGAAATACCTGAAACAGAAGAACTTCTATATCCTTTCCTTACCGTTGTGCCGCTTCAACTTTTCGCGTATCATATAGCAGACTTTTTAGGATATGATGTTGACCAGCCGCGAAACCTTGCAAAGAGTGTTACTGTTGAGTAGACCGGAGGAACAATGGAAGAAACAGCCACACTGCTTATATCATGTCCCGATAGAAAAGGTATCTTGGCAGAAATAACCGGCTTTATCGCAAGAAACGATGGGAACATCATTCATGCCGACCAGCATATTGATTTTCAGAAACACATCTTTTTCATGCGGATAGAGTGGGATTTGAAAGATTTTAAAATTCCGAAGGAAAAGATAGCAACCGCTTTCTCTTTCATAGCCAATAAATTTTCCATGAAGTGGGACTTGAAGTTCAACACTGAAATTCCAAACGTTGCTATATTTGTGTCAAGGTACGACCACTGTCTATACGACCTTCTCTACAGATTTAAAGCTGGAGAGATGAGGGGAAACCTTAGACTCGTAATCAGCAACCATAGAGATCTTGAAAATGTTGTAAAGATGTTTGGCATAGATTTTTACCACTTTCCGAAAACGAAAGAGACAAAAAAAGATGTTGAAAAGAAAGAGATAGAACTTTTAAAGAAAGAAAACATTGACCTTATAATTCTTGCAAGATACATGCAGATACTTACAGATGATTTCGTCCGTGAATTTCCAAACCGGATTATAAATATTCACCATTCCTTCTTACCGGCTTTTGTTGGTGCCCGTCCATACCACAGGGCATATGAAAGGGGAGTGAAGATAATTGGAGCAACCAGTCACTACGTAACAGAAGAGCTCGACCAGGGACCTATAATTGAACAGGACGTTGTCAGAGTTACGCACAGAGACACTGTTGAAGACATGATAAGAAAGGGAAGAGACCTTGAAAAAGTTGTCCTTGCGAAAGCTGTAAGGTGGCATCTCGAAAACAAAATACTTGTTTATGACAACAAAACGGTTATCTTTGATTAAGAGATGGCAAAGAAAAAGACCGTTTATATCTGTCAATCGTGTGGATACAAAAGTCCCACCTGGTCTGGAAAATGTCCGGAGTGTGGAAGCTGGGGAACCTTAATAGAAGAAGTAATTTCAAAACCTGCAGGTAAAGCTTCCGTTTCATGGATTGAAACCTCTTCCGAAAAGCCTACACCAATAACTGAAATTTCAGAAATAGAAAAAGAACGGTACATATCCGGCATTGAAGAATTTGACAGAGTAGCGGGTGGAGGTATTGTAAAAGGTTCTGTTTCCCTGCTGTCAGGTGAACCGGGTATAGGAAAATCAACGTTTCTGCTTCAACTTTCGGAAAAACTCTCTAAACACGGTAAGGTACTCTACGTTTCGGCAGAAGAATCGCCTCAACAGATATCAATGAGGGCAAGGAGACTTGAAATATCAAGCCCTGAAATATTAGTCCTTGCAAATAATAATCTTGAAGAGATAAAAAATTTTATTGAAAAGGAGAAACCGGCATTTCTCATAGTCGATTCAATACAGACAGTTTATCTCCCGCACATTGAATCTGCGGCAGGTTCTGTATCACAGGTAAGAGAAGGAACTGCCTTTGTAACCAACCTGTCAAAAGCGAAGGGGATAACAACGTTTATAGTAGGCCATGTAAACAAAGAGGGAACAATAGCCGGTCCAAAGGTTCTTGAGCACATAGTTGATGCTGTTTACCAGTTTGAGGGTGATAGAGGGCACAATTTTAGAATCTTAAAAGCGCTAAAAAACCGTTTTGGTTCGACGGGGGAAATAGCCGTATTTCAGATGGAAGAAAAGGGATTAAAAGAGGTTAAAAATCCTTCACTCTTTTTCCTGTCGGAACGCCCCGTAGGAAAGCCGGGATCTGTTATCTACTGCAGCATAGAAGGGACAAGGCCGCTGCTTCTTGAGGTGCAGGCCTTAGTGTCAAGGGCTGTTTTTTCAACGCCTCAGAGGAGGGCAAAAGGCATAGATGCCAACCGTCTTTCCATTATCATAGCCGTTCTTGAAAAGGAGTTGGGATATCCGTTAAGAAATTTTGACGTTTTTGTAAATATCGTAGGCGGTGTAAAAATAAAGGAACCGGCCGTTGATCTTCCCGTTGCACTGGCAATTGCGTCAAGTTACCTTGGTAAGCCTGTAAGGAGAAATATTGCTGTTTTTGGAGAGATAGGATTGTCAGGAGAAATAAGGAGCGTGCGACTTGAAGAGATGAGGATAAAAGAGATTGAAAAGAACGGTTTCCGCCCGCTTTTTCCTGCTTTACAGAGGAAAAATAATAAGCTAAAATTATTATCAGAGGCAGTTAAAACGGCAATAGAGGAACAACAAGATGGGGGATCTGACAGAAAGCCTCTTAACTCTTGATAAAAGGGCCTCTGCTATTGTTTTATCGGCTGAAGAGGCAGCTTTGGAAGAACAAGAACTTGAATTCCTTTCCACCATAAAAAAGCTAAAAGAGAGAAAAACAAGAGCATCTCTGTAATACCACTCCGTCAAAGTTCCATTTGCACAATCATCATGTAAAATCCATATTTATATAGCAAGGAATTCAGGGAGAAATATGAGAATTAGCAGTTGCACCTATAGACCGATATATAAGGTTGACACGCTATCTCAAGCGAACATACTGGATGCTATTGACAACTTTATTTTAAGGACGCGCAGACTTAACATAAAGTTTAATGCCGTATATCCAGCCGATCCCTGCGCGTTTCCCTTCGCCATGTACATTTCCGGAAAAACCGGCATTCCCGTAAAACAGGAGAAATTTATTAAACCAGAAGAAAAGGTTCTCATGGTATTTTCCATATTTCCAGATCAGATTAAAAAATCCGGAATAAACTTTCTGACAGAAAACTACATAACGGAAAAGATAAGGACCTTCAGAAAGCAGTTTCCAAACTCACCGTCCCTTCTGATAGCGTCAAACAGGCACGTAAAAGAGGCAGACATTCAGCTTGTCCTTTACAAACATCCAGAGAGAGTTAACAGCTACAAGTTTCTGACAGAAGCCTATAAAAACTTCTACTTTCCCGTTGAAGGTGAGTTTCTTCACATAGAGGAATCCTTCTGGCAGATATCAAGGCAGGAAATCGGTCTCTTTGAAAAGGCAAAAAGGATAAGAAACAACGCAATGAAGTTAGGTTATGATGATGTTCACACAGATCTTATCCCCCTTGAAGAGGACGTTGATATACTCTACTGGGAAAAGCTTGAAAAGCTTCAGCTATACACACCTTCGCTCCCTGAAAGAAAGAACGAAGAAAATTTCAAAATTAAATACAAAAAGTTACTTGATCTTAAAAATAGAAAGGACAGTTCAGTAATCGCTTCAATCCTTGAAACGATTTCTCAGACCATAGAACCATACTTTCCCGTAAGAGTTGCCTACACAAATTATGAGATCGTACATGACAGAAAGGTTCTCATAGTTCCAGTAGCGCGGGAAATTGTTGATGGTGTTGAGTTGAAAATAGAGATAAGCCATCTTAAAACAAAACCGGAAGAAGAAAAGGTTCTAATTGAACTTGTGGAAAACGCTTTAAAAACACTCGTGAAGGACATCCTGAAGCATAAAACATTCAGACCCTACGTTGAAATTGTAAGAGAGAAAGGACGGTTTTTCCTCTATATAAACTGGTTTCTTGACAGGGAAGTTTTAAACCTTCTTTCTACAAGAATCAACAAGAAGTGGCTTTTATCAAGGCTCTTTTACCGAAAAAAGGCCGTTTCACGAAAAAACGAACTTATCAAAAACCTCCAGGATTTCAAATTCTCTCTGGAAAATCTGACATTTCTCTTCTCGGCTATGGAATCTTTGTACGCAGAAAGTCCTGTAATGTTTAAAGCCGTTGGGAGCAAAATAAAAGAGATTTTAGAAGAGAAAAACCTCTGGTACCTCATAGGCATATACGCTTTAAGGTGCTTTGGCTACACGAGAATCGATGGTATCGCCGGCAATAGAGAACTCCTCCAATTTCTCTTAAAACTCAAGAACTACGAAAACTTCCACCAGTTTTTCGCTTTAGAAAACAGATACATCTTTCCGGTAATAACCGAGAGAAAATACAGACCGAATTGGGAAAGAGTTATAAAAACAGATGAGCCAATTGTCCTAACGAGAGAAGTTCTTAACCCTCAAACTCCCGTAACGTACACGATAAAAGACAGCCACGGCTTTTTCCTCGGGACGGTACCAAAAGTGATAGCCCATTACATGGCAGCAAAGGAAGAGGCAGGGAAAAAGCTAATATGTAGAAAATTCTTCTTTGACGAAATGATGTTTTCAGGAAGCTCTTACTGGATTGAGGTGACTGTAAATGATTGAGATAAAGAATCTTTCCATAATCTACGAAAACTTCACAATCGTTGAAGATGTAAACCTTACAGTGAAAAAGGGAGAAAGAGTTGGGATAGTTGGAGAGAGTGGAAGCGGAAAATCGGTAACCGCTCTATCGGTAATGAAGCTTTTGCCTGGAGGCTTTAAAGTTACAGGAAACGTGAAAGTCAACCATCAGGATATTTACCTTTTGAACGAAAGGGATCTCAATAGCAAAATAAGGTGGAAAACCGTTTCAGTCATATTTCAGGATCCGTCCTCTGCTCTTAATCCCCTTCTGAAAATCGGCAATCAGATAGAAGAGGCAATTATCTACCACGAAGGCCGGAGAAAAAACATTAGAGAAAGCGTAATCTCGCTTCTCAGGAAGGCTGCCATACCAGATGCGGAGGTAAAGTACGAAAGTTATCCTCACCAGCTTTCAGGAGGACTGAAACAGAGGGTAATGATAGCCATGGCAATAGCCTGTAACCCGGATTTTATAATAGCTGACGAACCGACAACCGCCCTTGACAAGAAAACTGAGAGAGAAATTATTTTCCTTTTGAACAACCTTGTAAAGGAAGAAAATACGGGACTTCTATTCATATCCCACGACTTTGATGTCATCTCTGAAATAACCGACAGAGTTTACGTTATGTATGCCGGCTACGTAATGGAAAGCGGGAGGACAGAAAATATTCTTAAAACCCCTTTTCATCCCTATACGAAAGGACTTATAGCCTGCATTCCGAAAGTTGAAGGGAAGGGAAAGAGAAAACTGCCAGTCCTTCCCGGCAATGTACCTGACATTAAATCAAAACCTTCAGGCTGCCCGTTCCACCCAAGATGTGAAAGGGCAAAAGAGATTTGCAAAAAAGAACTTCCTGAAATCAAGGAGATAAACGGCAGGGAAGTTCGCTGCTTCTTTCCTATTGCTGGTTCATAAAAGCCTTATAGCAGATAGAATCCTCTTTTCTGTCTTCTCTTTCCTGAAAGAGTAAAACCTATCGTTATTACAAACGGTGCAGAGATTTAAATCCTCTATAACACTTACGCCTGCTGACTTTGCCTGAATGGTATTTGCTTTTTTAAGGTCAAACAAATATTTCTTGCTTCCATAAGGTCTGAAAAGCCTGTTCCTTAAATGTGGGTTGAAAAGCTTGTAAACATCTTCACCTACCTCATAGCACTTGTTGCAGATACCGGGACCTATTATGATTTTTTGAACATCTGTAAAAGTCTGAATGTACTTTAAAGTTTTGAAAGTGATACCTTTTAGTGTTCCTCGCCATCCGGCATGAATAGCTGCAACCATGCCCCTTGCCACGACAAGGATGGGAATGCAATCTGCGCTCAAAACCCCAACCCATACTTTCCTGTTATCGGTAACAATCGCATCTCCTTTCCTTCCTGAATACCTTCTACCTGCAAAAACCACTGTACTGCTGTGGATCTGAACCGGTCTGATAACGGGAATCCCTTTTATTTCTTCTATTTCCCTTCCATCAGTCGGTTTTTCCGATATAAAAATTTCATACTTCATCACGCCCCTGCTTAAAGGTTTGGTTTATAATTCTATCATTATGAGAGTTCGGCTTGAAATAAGGCATGAAATAGAGATGACACCTGTTTATTCGGAAAGCCACGAAAAGTTGTTTGAAAGGTTTTTAAAAGTGGCTGAAAGAGAGATTGTCAATTTTGACACGAAGAAGCTGTCTAACAGAGTCTTTCGCAATCTTTTCAGAAAGAGAAAGAAGAACATTTTAAAGATGAAAAAGGAACTGTTAGGAAAAAATAGAAAGATAAGGGAAAAGAAAATTTTGTACGACCTGTTTCACAACATTTTCAGGAATTACCGTTGGGCCTGCGACTCCGGAAGCGAAAGGGAAATAGAGATAAAAGTCTGGATAGCGTCTTCCGTTGATAAAATTGAGACGACACTTAAAATCCTGGAGAGGAACGTTGAAAGAGATTGAAAGCATCTGGCCATTTCAGGAGCTGTTTGTTGACCCGGAACTTGCCGTTGAAACGAAGAGAATCAGCGCAACCGTCAACCTTAAGACAGCGGTGAATATCAAAAGAGAAAACAAAACTGCAACGATAACCGTTGAAATCTTTGGTTCTATAACAGAGGGAAAGCGTCAGATTGCAAATATCCGGTTTGCGAACATAACAAAGGTAAAAGATCCTATCAGAAACACCAAGAGGTTAAAGGAAAAAATCGTTAAGAAAAAACTATCAGAACTTCTTTCTTTCCTTCCTGATTATCTTTTAAAAGCCGGAATAACCGTTGAAAAATATATAAACGAAAGAGAGGCCCTTTAGGAGGACCTCAATGCGAGTTAAAATCTATGATATTCTTGTAAGGGCTTAACATCAAAGTTTTTCTCTCTTACAGACTTGATAGCCATGACGGCTGCTTCGGCACCTCTTATAGTGGTGTAGTAAGGAATTCCGTAATTAACTGCCAGCCGCCTTATGCTCATCGCGTCTCTCTTTGACTTTGATCCTGTTGGTGTATTGATAATGAGGGCAATCTCGTTGTTTTTTATCATATCGGCAATGTTTGGTCTTCTTCCCTCCTGGATCTTGTAAACTATGGAAACGGGAAGTTCCTGCTCTTTTAAAAACCTGTAGGTTCCTTCAGTAGAAACAATTTCAAAACCGATATTTATAAGCTCTTTAACAATATTCACGACCTTTGGTTTGTCCTTATCTTTCACACTTACAAAGACCTTCCCTCTGGAAGGATCTATCGGAAGCCTTGAACCTGCGGCAAGCTGCGCCTTGTAAAACGCCGTGCCAAGGTCTTCATCGATACCCATAACTTCACCGGTAGATTTCATCTCCGGTGACAGGACAGGATCAACTTTTGTGAACCTGTTAAAGGGGAAAACGGCCTCTTTTACAGAGTAATAGGGAGGCTCAACTTCCTTAACACCGAGTTCGTCAAGCGTTTTACCGAGGGCGACCTTTGTCGCTATCTTGGCAAGCGGAATACCTGTAGCCTTACTTACAAAAGGAACAGTTCTTGAAGCTCTTGGATTGACTTCAATTATGTATATTTCACCATCTTTAACGGCAAATTGAATGTTTATTAGACCTTTAACTTTCAGTTCAACCGCTATTTTTCTTGTTATGTCTTTCATCTTCTCAACAATTTCTTTCGGAACAGAGAACGTTGGTAGAACGCAGGCACTATCACCAGAGTGAATGCCGGCTTCCTCTATATGTTCCATAACGCCACCGATAACGACCCTGCTTCCGTCACAAACTGCATCAACATCAAACTCCACGGCATCCTCTAAAAACTTATCTATAAGAACGGGCTTGTCTTCGGAAACTTCAACTGCTTCGTTCATGTAATTTCTAAGCTCTTCCATGCTGTCAACGATTCTCATAGCCCTTCCGCCAAGCACATAAGAAGGTCTCATGAGAACCGGAAAACCAATCTCTTCAGCCACTCTCTCTGCCTCTTCAAGGGAGTGAGCAATGCCTGAAGGGGGCTGCTTTAACCCAAGACGGTTAAGAAGTTCCCTGAACCTTTCTCTATCTTCGGCTATGTCAATGCTGTCAGAACTTGTACCTAAAATTTTCACACCTTCTCTTTCAAAAGGAACAGAAAGCTTTAACGGCGTTTGACCGCCAAATTGAACGATAACTCCTTCGTGTCCTTCTTTTCTTACTATGTTTAGGGCATCTTCAAGTGTAAGCGGCTCAAAAAAGAGTTTATCTGACGTATCGTAATCTGTTGAAACAGTTTCGGGGTTACAGTTTACCATGTGGGCTTCATAACCAAGTTCTCTCAAAGCCCAAACAGAGTGAACACAGCAGTAGTCAAACTCAACACCCTGACCTATACGGTTGGGTCCTGAGCCAAAAACGGCAACCTTCTTTCTATCAGAAGGTTTTGCCTCACACTCAACCCCATCGTAGGTAGAATAGTAGTAAGGTGTGTAAGCCTCAAACTCGCCGGCGCAGGTATCAACACTCTTGTAAAGAACCGGAACAACCTTTTCTCTCTTTTCCCTCACTGTTTTTTGAGGTACATTCCAGATTTTTGAAAGGTAGATATCTGAAAATCCCCACTTTTTGGCAAGTTTAAGAAGCTCTTCAGGAACAGTGTCAACATTGTACTTGACGAGCTCTTTTTCAAGGTCAACAAGCTGTTTTATATTGTGTAAAAACCATCTATCT
Source organism: Desulfurobacterium sp. (assembly GCF_027028515.1). Taxonomy (NCBI): domain Bacteria; kingdom Pseudomonadati; phylum Aquificota; class Aquificia; order Desulfurobacteriales; family Desulfurobacteriaceae; genus Desulfurobacterium; species Desulfurobacterium sp. Next base: position 11,915 of record NZ_JALVIW010000107.1, read on the forward strand.
ATCTTTGACAATTCGTAAATTTCATCTATTGACATTCCTCTTCTAAAACCTTCCGCTATGTACCATATCCTGTCAGGAGTTGGAACAGCGATCTTCGACTCAAGTTCAGAACGGGAAACCTGATCAATTCCTTTCAAGAAAAGACCATACCTTCCGTTCTCAAGAGAACGGATAGCTTTCATAAGGGCTTCTTTAAACGTTCTGCCGATAGCCATAACTTCACCGACAGATTTCATAGTGGTAGTTAAAACAGCATCAGCTTCAGGGAATTTCTCAAAGGCCCACCTTGGAAATTTAACAACGCAGTAATCAATTGCAGGTTCAAAAGATGCAGGTGTCTTTTTGGTGATGTCGTTTGGAAGCTCATCAAGTGTGTAGCCAACGGCAAGTTTTGCAGCAATTTTAGCGATAGAGAATCCTGTAGCCTTTGACGCAAGGGCTGAAGAACGGGAAACTCTCGGGTTCATCTCGATAACAATTACCCTTCCATTTTCAGGATTCACGGCAAATTGAACGTTAGATCCGCCAGTTTCAACGCCAATTTCCCTGATAATCTTTATGGCACTGTCCCTTAAAATCTGATACTCCTTATCTGTAAGTGTCTGGGCTGGTGCAATAGTGATAGAATCGCCGGTGTGAACCCCCATCGGGTCAAGGTTTTCAATGGAACAGATAATAACAACATTATCGTTCAAGTCCCTCATAACTTCCAATTCGTACTCTTTCCAGCCTAAAACAGATTCCTCTATGAGAACCTCTGTAATCGGGCTTGCATCAAGTCCCTTCCTGACAATTTCTTTAAACTCTTCAACGTTGTAGGCAACACCACCGCCCTCACCACCGAGTGTGAATGATGGTCTTATGATTGCGGGGAGTCCAACCTCTTCAAGGATTTCCATTGCTTCTTCCATTGAACGGGCAAAACCACTTTTTGGAACATCTAACCCTATTTTCAGCATTGCGGCTTTAAACAGTTCTCTATCCTCAGCCTTCTTAATGGCCTCAACATTGGCACCTATAAGCTCGACGCCATGTTTTTCGAGGACGCCGGACTCGTAAAGTTCAACGGCAAGGTTAAGGGCAGTCTGACCGCCAACCGTAGGAAGTAACGCGTCAGGTTTTTCCTTTCTGATTATCTTCTCAACAGCCTCAACCGTAAGAGGCTCAATGTATGTTCTATCGGAAATGTCCGGATCGGTCATAATCGTTGCAGGGTTCGAGTTAACGAGAACAACCTCGTATCCTTCTTCTCTTAAAGCTTTACAGGCTTGAGTTCCGGAATAGTCAAACTCCGCAGCCTGTCCTATCACAATAGGTCCGGAACCGATTATCATGATTTTTTTAAGATCTGTTCGTTTTGGCAAGGCAACCTCCGACATAGAGTGGATTTAATAGGAAATTTTACAACAATTTGGGTCCAATTTGTTAAACGGGGTGAAACTTAGAAACTGATTGATAAAGAGTTTACATTTATTTAATAGTAGAATTTTGACACTGCCTTAGGAATATGCGAGAAGAATCCAACGAGATTTTTTTCCAAGGTTAAGTTTCAGGTAATCTTAATGTTTTGAAAACAAATAGAAAATAAGTGAAAAGAGAATGCTGAGTATTATACTTGTGGTTATTGGAAAGTAAAAAGTAAAGTTATCCCGCTTTATGTAAATATCGCCGGGAAGCCTTCCGATCGGAAGTCCTCCCGGTGTTTTTGAAATCAGAATGAGAAGGATTCCAGTCAGTGCAAGGAAGAATCCCATCACTATTAAAGTTTTCCCGATCTCTTCCATCATCCCTTTGAATCCTCTTCCTGCTTAATATCTTCCGGATATTCAACTCTGTTGTGGTAAACACCTGAAAGAATCTTTTTAAACACTTTCTCTATCAGGTTAATCTCTTTTAAACTTAAACCGCACTGATTAAGCTGACCGTCTTCTATATCTTCCATTATTAATTTGTGGATGAGACTGTCAATGTCAACATCTTTTTTATCCTTAACCGACTTTACAGCAGCTTCTACAGTATCGGCAAGCATAACAATACCGGCCTCTTTAAATTGAGGCTTTGGCCCCGGGTATCTAAACTGTTTTTCATCAACATCTGGATTTTGCTCTTTTGCCTTGGCGTAAAAGTATTTCATCAATTTTGTTCCGTGATGTTGCCGGATAATATCTATGATAGGTTCTGGTAACTTATATTTTTTTCCCAATTCAACGCCGTATTCAACGTGAGACCGCAGGATTGCAGCGCTCTTTTCGGGTGGAATTGTGTCGTGCATGTTTATCCCATTCTGCTGGTTTTCAACAAACGCTTGAGGATTTTTCAACTTTCCTATATCGTGAAACAGACCACCTGCTTTTGCGAGGAGTGAATTTGCCCCTATTGTTTCTGCCGCGGCTTCAGCAAGGGTGCTTACCATAACGGAATGGCTGTATGTTCCTGGCGCCTTGAGAACAAGCTTTCTGAGCAAAGGATGGTTAAGATTTATAAGTTCCATGTAAACCATGTCTGTGGTGAACTTAAACAGAGAGCCAAAGAGAGGTAAGAGCCCTATAACGATAATTGAAGCTATTCCGGAACCGATAATGGCAAACATTGGATAGAAGATGAACTCTTCTTTAAAGTGAAACCCGTTATAGTAGAGGAGAAGTAATATTTCGGAAACGGCAATACCGACCCCTGCAAAAAGGCTACTCTTGTATATGACATTTCTATCTTTGTAGGTTCTTGAATCGAAACAGGAAAAAACAGAACCTATAATTGTCGGAATGATGAAAAATGAAGGCTTTGAAAGGAGAAACGACGGCAGAATAGAAACAGGAATAGCGTGAATAGCAGCAACTTTTTTTGTCAAGAACATAGATATAAAAACTGTTGATGTAATAACTGGAATAAAAATAAGGTCCTCTTTAAGCGGGAGATTCATTGCTTCAACTACAAGCTTTGCAAAAAAGGTAAAAATTCTTATAAGAAAAACATCCAGCGTTATTATAAGAAATGAGAAGGTGATATTCTTGGTAACCTTTGCAGCAGAAGGACTGACAAGAAAGTAAAGTTTATATGTAAGATAAAACATAAGTAGAGAAATAAGAAAAATTGACACGTACTTATTTATTGTCTTACTTCTTCCCCTTAAATTTTTAATGGCGTTTATTTTCTGTATATCCTCTTTGGTGAGCTTTGTTCCTTTCTTGACTATAAGTTCACCCTTTTTGATTTCGTAGAGGACCGGTTTGATTTTCTCTTTTACTTCTTTCTGCTCTTTTAAAGTCTCTTCCCTGCTGTAATAGATGTTCGGCTTTATAAGAGGTTCTATAAACTTAAAAATCTCAAGTCCTTTTTTCCTGCCGTAAAAGTTTAGAAGCTCAGATTTAATCCTCTTTTTAACTTTTGAAACGGTGTAAAATGTTGAAACCTCTTTAACAGTAACTGTTGACGTTAGCGGATTTTTAACCTCTACAGCTTTCCCATTAAAATCAGAGGCTGTCTTATCATTAACTACACCAGTAGAGTAATACCTCTCAAGGAGGTCAACAATAAATCCTGGTTTTATCTCTTCCTTTGTTCCGTTTGCTGAAAAATGTTTTTCGACAGTGTTCTGAATGTCGGTAAAGATTTGCGGATTCACCTGGAAAACAGGCTTGAGACTCTGAAGGGCTTTTTCAATTTTCAACTTTGTGGCTTCTTTATCTTCAATTATTAAATTTGCAGGCGAACGAATATCAACAGGTGAAATGTCACCGACTTTCAGTTCCGGAACGTGGCTAAAACCTATCGGAAGTATCAAAAATGTAATGAAAAGCGAACAAACAACTGCCAGAATCGGCAAACTCACCCTTTCAATAACTTCGGTAATGTAACTTTTCAAGTCTTTACTCTTCATTTTCCTCATAAGCCCTTATAATTTCCTGAACAAGTCTATGTCTTACCACATCATCCCTTTTAAATTCTACTATTTCTATTCCATCAATGCCTTTTAAAATCCTTGTGGCTTCTACGAGACCAGAATCTTTCTTTTTGGGAAGGTCTATCTGAGTAATGTCACCGGTTATGACAACCTTTGAATTGAATCCCAGCCTTGTTAAAAACATTTTCATCTGTTCACGCGTCGTGTTCTGAGCTTCATCAAGAATAATAAATGCATCGTTAAGCGTTCTTCCCCTCATATAGGCAAGAGGCGCTATCTCAATAATGTTCCGTTCTATCAAGAGGTTTACCCTGTCAGGTTCTATCATTTCAAACAGGGCATCGTACAGAGGTTTTAAGTAGGGATCTATCTTTTCCTGAAGAGTGCCCGGCAGAAACCCGAGTTTTTCTCCAGCTTCAACGGCAGGCCTTGTAAGTATGAGTCTATTGACCTGTCCACTCTTAAAAGCTGAGACGGCAGCTGCGACGGCGAGGTACGTTTTACCCGTTCCGGCAGGACCGACACCGAAAACAATCGTATTTTTTCTTATCGCATTTATGTATTTTTTCTGTGTAGGCGTTTTGGCAACGATCTTTTTCCCTCTGTAAGTGGTAACAATAGCTTCATCTTTAACTACAACACTACCTGCATTTCTCTGAAGCTGATTTATGTACATCTGAATGTCACTACCAGAGAGAGAGTATCCTGAATGGAAAAGTTCTTCCATATCCTTAAAGAAACGTTCTGCCTTTTCTTCACTATTTTTCTCACCCTTGACGATAATCTCGGTGCCACGAGAGCCTATGTCAAGATTTAAGATCTTTGCAATCTTTTTTAGATTTTCCTCACCATGTCCGACAAGCGTATAAAACTCTTCTGGCGTCAACTCAAGCGAAATTTTTATCAAGTTCTCCAGTACCTCCTAAAGATAGTTTATCCGCTAAAGAAAATTAGGAACTATATTTCCATTTGCAATAATATCACTTTCCAGGTATCTTTTAAGCTTGCAATTTGTACATAACGGAGGAGAAAGAAATGGGTTTTAACTGTGGAATAGTAGGACTTCCGAATGTTGGAAAATCAACACTTTTTAATGCATTAACAAACTCTTCAAAGGCAGCAGCTGCAAACTTTCCTTTCTGCACGATAGAGCCAAATGTTGGAATAGTTGAAGTTCCCGATGAGAGGCTTCAAAAAATAGCCGAAATCGTTAACCCTAAAAGGATAGTTCCGACAACAATAGAGTTTGTTGACATAGCCGGACTTGTGAAGGGTGCAAGCAAGGGTGAAGGTCTTGGAAACCAATTTTTGGGAAATATCAGAAGTGTTGATGCTATAGCTCATGTTGTGAGATGTTTTGAAGACCCAAATGTTGTTCATGTTGATGGTGGAGTAAATCCGGTAAGAGATATTGAAACGATAAACATGGAACTGATATTTAAAGACCTTGAAACCGTTGAAAAGAGACTTCAAAAAGTTGCCAAGCAGGCAAAGTCCGGCGACAAGGCTGCAAGGAAAGAAGTGGAAGTACTTGAAAATCTTAAAGGAATCTTAGAAAGGGGAGAGAGAATTCACCCTTACCTTGAGGAGGCAGGAGAAGATTTCAAAAAAATTGTAAAAGAGCTGGGACTTTTAACTGCAAAGCCTGTTCTCTACATAGCAAACGTTGATGAAGAGGGCCTTTTAGAGGATAACGAATTGGTTAAACAGGTAAGAGAATTAGCGGGGAAAGAGAAAGCCCCGGTAGTTAAGATATGTGCAAAAATAGAATCAGAACTTTCCGAGCTTGAACCGGGAGAAAAAGAAGAGTTCCTCAAAGAATTGGGACTAAAAGAGCCGGGGCTTAATAGTGTTATAAGGGAAGGCTACAGATTGCTTGATTTGATAACATTTTTCACCGCAGGTGAACAGGAAGTGAGAGCTTGGACTATTAAAAAAGGAACAAAAGCTCCTCAGGCTGCCGGAAAAATTCACTCTGACATTGAGAGAGGTTTCATAAGGGCAGAAGTTGTAAGCTATGAAGACCTTATAAGAGAAGGTTCTATGCAGAGGTGTAAAGAAAAGGGACTCGTTAGACTTGAAGGAAGAGATTATGAAGTGAAAGACGGTGATATTATCTATTTCCGATTCAATGTTTAAAAGGAGAAAACTTGAAAGAGTTTGATCTCATAGAAAAAATTTCTCGATTTTTTAAATGTCCTGCAAAGGGGATTGGTATAGGTGACGACACTGCAGCAATAAGATCAGGATACGAATACCACCTGATAACTGTTGATACACTGACAGAGGGTACACATTACAGAAAAGAGTGGAGAAAGGTGTTTCCCCATCTTTACAGAAGCATCGGCTGGAAGTTGCTTGCTGTTTCCGTCAGCGACATCGCTTCTATGGGTGGAATGCCTCACGCTGCGGTAACATCATTCACGCTGAAAAAGGATTTCGAGGAAGGTGAAATAGTTGAACTTGCAAAAGGTTTATCGGCTGCCTGCAACCACTTTAACGTGCTTTTGGTAGGCGGTGACACTGTAAAGGGAAATTGTGAGGCATTTTCTCTAACACTGACGGGAAAGGCCGAGGAGATAATGACGCGGAGTGCGGCAAAGCCTGGTGACCTTGTTGCGGTTACGGGGATCTGTGGTGACGCAGCAGCAGGGCTGAACATCATTGAATCGGGAAAGATAGACACGATAGAAAAGCGGAAACTTGTTGAAAGATTTCTATTTCCCCGTCCATCCATTGAGATGGGAAAGAAGTTAGTCCTTTCTGGTGTAAAGTGCTGTATGGACAACAGTGACGGTCTTCTTCTTACCTGTCATGAAATAGCTTCAAAGAGCAATGTTGCAGTGAACTTGGAATCCAAGAAGATACCGGTGTCTAAAGAAGTCAAAAAACTATTTGGAGATAAAGCTTTCAAATTTGCCCTATCAGGTGGTGAGGACTTTAACCTTGTTTTTACATTTCCAGAATCGCTAAAAAGCCTGTTTAAAAAAGAGAAAAATGTCTTTATAGTTGGCAGAGTCACAGAAGGCAGTGGAACGTACATAGACGGAAAACCTGCACAGATTTCTTCATTTGACCACTTTGGAGGCTGAAATGACCGTTATTGATTCCATAATCCTCGGTATCATAGAAGGTATAACGGAATTTTTACCCATATCTTCCACGGGCCACATGATAATAGCTTCAACCTTCATGGGACTCAAGCAGGATGCATTTCAGCAAACATTTGAAGTCGTAATTCAGCTTGGTGCCATATTAGCCGTTGTTTTGATATATTTTGAAAAGCTTAAAAGCAATGTAACGTTGTGGAAAAAACTGATAACCGCTTTTATTCCCACCGGCATTTTGGGACTTCTTCTTCACAAAATCATAGAGGAAAAGCTTTTCAATCCGGTAGTTGTAAGTATCTCTCTTATTGTTTGGGGTATCATTTTCATTATTATTGAACTGATGTATAAGGCAAAAGAACACACAATTCACAAACCGGAAGACATCAGTTATTTTAAATCTGTTCTTATGGGACTTTTCCAGTCGTTAGCAATGGTTCCGGGAACATCCCGTTCAGGTGCCACGATAAGCGGTGGTCTCATACTCGGAATGGACAGAGTAACGGCCACAGAGTTTTCATTCCTGTTAGCAATACCTACGATGGGAGCGGCAACAGGGCTTGAGCTTGTCAAAAATTACCACACGCTATCGTTTAACAATCTCACTGTTCTTGCAATAGGATTTATCACAGCCTTTATCTTTGCTTATATCTCAGTAAAATGGCTTCTCAAATTCATTAAAACCCATACTTTCATACCGTTTGGTATATATCGCATTATTTTAGGTATAATCGTACTCGCCCTGCTTTATAGATAGTGAAAATTGAATGTCCCCTGCAAAGACCGCAAGAGACATTCTCTAACGGTTAAAAGATTGATAGTATATTTTTTAGGATGCGAATACCTGTATCTATCTCTTCTTCTGATATGATAAGTGGTGGTGCAAATCGGAGGACGTTTTTGGCCGTACAATTTATTATAAGTCCTTTTTCAAGAGCTTTTTCAACGATCCTGCCACATTCCATCTTGCACACGACGCCAATCATTAATCCCATTCCTCTAACGCTTTCTATAATGTGTGGGAATTCTTTTTTAAGTTCTAACAGTTTACCTTTAAGATGATTTCCTTTTTCGTTAACTGATTCAAGGAATTCATCTTTTGATACTGTTTCAATGACCTTGACGCCTGCAGCTGTGGCAAGGAAATTACCGCCGAACGTTGAAGCATGCAGGCCCGGTTTGAGAACGTTTGCGGCTTTTCCTTTTGCAACGATTGCGCCAATAGGAACACCATTGCCTAAAGCTTTTGCGAGAGTCATAACATCTGGTTCAACGTTGTAGTGTTGATAGGCAAAAAGTTTTCCTGTTCTACCTATTCCTGTCTGAACTTCGTCAAAAATCAGGATTGCGTCTATTTCGTCGGCAATTTCTCTTAACCCTTTTAAGAATTCTTCTGTTGCAGGAACTATGCCGCCTTCTCCCTGGATAGGTTCAACAATAATTCCGCAGGTTTTGTCACTTATGACAGCTTTTACAGAGTCAAGATTATTGAATTCGGCAAATTTCACATCTGATAACATAGGGCCAAAACCTTCGTTGTACTTTCCCTGTCCTGTTACAGAGACGCTTGCGAATGTTCTTCCGTGGAAAGAGTTTTTGAATGCAACTATTTCATAACCTTTTTTGCTTTTTTCAAATGCGTAGCGTCTTGCAAGTTTTATAGCTCCTTCGTTTGCTTCAGCTCCGCTGTTACAGAAAAAGACCTTTTCACCAAATGAGTTTTCGCATATCAACCTTGCAAGTTCAGCCTGGGGTTTAATGTGGAATAGGTTTGATGTGTGGATAAGTTCTTTTGCTTGTTCGCATATCGCTTCCGTTACTTCGGGATGGCAGTGTCCAAGGTTACAGACAGCAATCCCTGCAAGCATATCGAGATACTCTTTTCCATTTTCGTCATAAAGGTAACATCCCCTTCCCCTTACAAAAGATACGGGATATCTATTGTATGTTTTCATTACGTACTTTTCTGTCATCTCTATCGTATCCATCTTTCCTCCTTTTACCGCTTTTTGAATACGATTCTTATGGGTATTTTTGTAAAGCCGAAACGTTCTCTTAGCCTGTTTTCTAAAAATCTTCTGAAGTTGGAAGGGATGCCTTCCGGATAATTTGAGAATAAAAGGAATGTGGGAGGTTTTATCTTTACCTGCGTTCCGTAGTAAATCTTGACAATCTTGTTTTTATATACAGGCGGCTGGTGGATTTCCATCAACTCTTTTAATGCACGATTGAACTCTCCTGTTCTAACTTTTTTTGTGTACTGTTTGTATATGTCATCAATCTGTTTGAAGAGTTCTTTTAAGTTTTTTTTCTCTTTTGCAGAGATGAAAACTCTCGGTGCGTATGGAATAAAGTCAAATACCATGTCTAACCTGCTTTGAAGTTTTTCCCACTCTTTGCGGTTCTCTATCTTGTCTATCTTGTTTACCGCAATAATTATTGGCTTGTATTTCTGAAGGACAATTCCTGCTATTTTGGCGTCTCTTTCGGTTGCTCCTTCTTCAGCATCTATTAACAGAATAACTATGTCTGCCCTGTCTATAGCATCAAGGGCCCTGAGGTAACTGTAGTACTCTATATCCTTTATTTTTCCTCTTCTCCTGATTCCTGCAGTGTCTATAAAGATGTACTCTTTTCTATCTATTTCCACATAGCTGTCTATTGCATCTCTTGTTGTTCCCGGGATGTCTGAGACGATTGCTCTCTCTTCACCGACGAGAGCGTTAAGGAGTGTTGATTTCCCCATATTCGGTCTTCCGATTATTGCTATTTTGGGAGGTTCCGTATTTTCCCGGACTTCAATCTCTTTCTCTTCTTCGAGAGCCTCTGCTATCTCTTCAAGGCCTTCAACATCATCACCCGTAATAATTCGGTTTACTTTTTCCGCATTTTCTTTTTCTCTAAACCGGGATTTTGCACTCTCTTTAAGTTCTTCAGGTAGTTTTTCTATGACTTTTTCTTTTAAAGTCGGTATTCCTATTTTGTGTATTGTTGACATGGGGATAACTTCTTCGAATCCGAGCTTGTAGGCATCGTAGGCAAGATATTCCATGAAGGGTTCATCTATTTTGTTGACAGCCACAATGATTGGTTTCTTCCACTTTCTAAGAATTCTTGCCACTTCTTCATCAAGTGGTGTTATTCCCTCCTGTCCGTCAATTACGAAGACAATAACATCAGCTTCGTCCATTGCCCTTTCGGCCTGTTTTGTTACAGAAGCTGAAAAACCTTCTCCCGAAGTGTCAACGCCCCCCGTATCCACCAATATTACCGTATGATCGTCTATATCTGCTTCCTGAACGATACGGTCCCTTGTTACACCTGGTATATCGTCAATGATGGCAGCTTTTTTTCCTAAAAGTCTATTGAAAAGAGAAGATTTTCCAACGTTGGGTCTTCCTACTATAGCTACTACAGGGAGTCTTTTCATTTTTCCCTCCGTTAAAGGAGTTTTTAGCTGGAGGAAAAGTATAGTTTTCCACAGCCGGTTGCAATGTTTTCACCCGATGTCCCATATATCTTTTGGTGTCATGCTTCTAACAAATAGTGTTGTTGGTAAGTCTTCTGTAATAAGGTTTATTCTTTTTACCGTTTCCATCTCTTTTCCTTCTTCAGGAATGCCAAGTCCAAGTATTATCAGATCGGAAAACATAGAGTTTTCTTTTATCAGTTCGTGAAACCTTTTCTGTTCGTTGTTTATGATTATGTTAACTTCTGTATCAAGTCTTGCTGCTTTGAGTAACTTTTTGTAAGCTTCTTCGAAAATTTGCGCTTCCTTCTGTGAGTTTACCACTCTCATTATGCGAATACTCGCTTTTTTCCACTCGTGGTGTTCTTTAAGTGTGTGGGCTATAAAGGTCATTAGTGCAAAGTTACCACCTCTTCCGCCCCACCATATGTCAATGTTCCTTTTTTTGCCCCATCCTCTGGAATGGTTGAAGTTCAGAATAAGTACATCTTTCTTCAAATTTGTAAGTTCTTTGATGCTTTTAATGAGTCTTAACTGATTTTGAAGGTTCCTGCCCCATCCAAATAGAGCCGTGTTTGATTCCACTGTTCCAAAGCCGTAACTCTGAGCTACTATCGGGAATATTTCCTTGTCGTTTTTTGCGACAATAACTTTTGGAAAGAAATCCAGCTTATTTTTCTTTATAAATTCTGCCAGTATTCTTGTCTCTTCCTGTTTTTTTATTTCCATGTTTTTGTTTTCAGAGGAGAAAAGGATATTAACCAGACTGATGAGACCGTCGTTAAAAGAGAGGAATCTTGCAAAATCAACAAGGTATGGCCGTTCTTTCGGTCTTCCTGAAAATACAAGTACGTTGGGGCGCCATTCCTTAGGATCCTGCTCTTTTTCATTAACTTTTAAAAGTGCAAATTTGGCTATGGATATTAGAATTCCCGTTTTGATATCACCCCATGCCTGTTTGTACTGTCTTCTTCTCAAGAATCCATAAAGAAGCAGCAGGAGAATTGTGGCTACAGCCGTTGCTCCGGCATTTATCAAGAACATAACTATGTAAGATCCCGCAACACCATATGCAGAAACGTACCAGGGGACTTTAAACGACGGACGGTATGTTGGTGGTTTGAGAAGTTCATAAAGTGCTGCAGCCAAGTTTGTTACTGCGTAAGTTATCAGGAAAAACATTGTGATTATTGAAGCTACTAAGTTTAATGATCCAAGAAATAATATGCTCTGAGCAATTGCATAGGTGATGAGTATGCCAGCTCTTGGTTCTTCCTTTTTTGAACCCATTGTTGCAGCTAATGCAGAAGGGACTATTCCATCAAATGCAAGTGCCTGTAGAGTTCTTGGCGCACCAACGATGAATGTTAGCGCAGAAGACAGCGTTGCCATCCATATACCGATATATACTAAGAATGGAAATATTGAATTGTGCACCATGACGAGTGTGTCTTTCTGAAGGACGGTGTAAGGTGCGGTACAGGCGAGTTTATATGCGATGAAGATGTAAGTCACGTAAGATACGAAAAGTGCTGATATGATACCAACAGGTATTGCTCTTTTGGGATTTTTGAGCTCGCCTGACATGGCGATACCCGCAGTTACTCCCGTTACAGCGGGGAAAAATACTGCGAAGACCGTCCAGAAATTCTGTCCGTTTAAGTAGTGGGGAACAAGGTTACTGCTTATGAGGGAAAAATGCGGGTTGAAGATGAACGATAAAATACCCGCTATTAAGGCTAAAAATATGCCTATTTGAAGTTTTATTACAAAATCAGCACCTATGTAGGCTATCACGGTAAAAATTATCAAGACTACTGTTGCTACAACTGTTATGGAGATGTTAGGGAAAATGCCTTTCAGGGATTCGGCAAAACCTATCAGGTAAAAGGCAACAGATATAGCCTGAGAGATGTAAAGAGGGATGCCTATAGTTCCTCCAACGTCAAGGCCGAGACTCCTTGAAATGATGTAGTAAACACCTCCGACCCCCACTTCTTTGTTCGTTGATATGGAAGAGAGTGAAAGACCCGTAACAAAAGAGATGGACATTGCAAGTGTTATGAGAATAATACCCTCTATAAGTCCTGTGTTTCCTATTACCCAGCCGGTGCGCAGGAATAGGATTACACCGAAAATTGAAAGAAGTGTCGGTATGAACACGCCTGTAAATGTGTTGAATCTCCTGATATTTTCATTCATGTATTGCAACCTCACTTTTTGACAAGTTTATAACCAAGCTTTTCAGCCCATGATTTTATGAAAAATTCAATGCTTCTATCATACACCTTTTCTGCTTCTTTCGGGAATAGACAGCCGGGTATTTCTCCCATGTCTCTGTGGTATTTTATGCATTTGCAACAGATGCCCCTTTTGCTGCACACAGTATAAGTACAACTGCAAAATTGAAGATTCTCCTCTTTTTTACACTCCATTTTATCCTCCCTTCTCCTCCGCTATGCCTTCATATTTATACTGATAACCACCAAGTTTTAGAAGGTCTATTCTTAGCATAATCTGATAGTTTATCGTTCCGTCGAAGCTCTTTATCCAGTGATATGCTATGCTGCCTTTCCAGCAGTTTCTGTTAATCATGAGGGCATACTGTCTTTCCCTATCAAAATTATAGTTAAAGTCATAGCGTTGGGCATAGGAAAATGTCAGGTAGGGATTTATGTGAAAGGTTGCTCCCCAACGGATGTAATTATTTTTCTCTTCCGGAATGAACGAGCGGTAATAGTTTGTCCAGAATGAAAATTTTTGGGATTTAAAACTTATATAGGAGTTTGTTTTATTTATGTCTCTCGTGTTGCCGTCGATTTCTAAATGTTCTTGAAAAGTTAGTTGTTGTGTTGGTGTAATTTCTGCATCTATATCCCATGTTTCCCAGGGTTTTGTTTTTAGATAAAAGTTATATCCGTTTTTTATTGTCAATTTTCCAATCTGATTACCATTTTTGTAGAAATATGTTGCTATGGAGGCAGTTATTTTTTTCTCTTTTTCTACGATATCAGTTCCGTCAAAATCGGGAATGTTGTTTTGATCTTTGTTTTGAACGTAATTTAGAGATAGTTCTGGATTTAAAGATACAGTTAAATTACCTGATGAAAGTCGGAAGTTTGAAAAATGTCTTTCTTCGTATTTCCAAAGGCTTCTATAAATGTTTTCTGTGCCGTTGCCGGTTATAGAATAATAGGAAATCTGATTGCTGATTTTGAAGCTGTTTTTAATGTTCCCGGTGAATAGTGTGTATCTAAGAGAAGGTTCTAAATTAAATCTGCTTCCTCTAAAGCCCACCTTTCTGTAAAAGTAGGTAAAATCGGAATCCATACTAAATGTAATGGGAAGTTTTTTAGACAGAGGAGTGTCCATTAGGTAAAAATTTATTTCCGGTAATTTCTGAAATATGGAATCTGTTGAATTATCTAAACTATCAAGGTACACAAGGTTTATATTTAAGATGGCGTGATTCCACAGGCGGGAGTATGTTATGTCGGATTTTGTGTACTGCTGCGTTAGTGTTTCAACGTCGGTTGTTCCATTTTCGGTGAAGAAGTTTCTGCTACTTACAATGTTTACCTTTATGTTTCCATAAGAGTAGTCTGATTTAAGGTAGGAGTGCTTAAAATCTAACTGCCAGTTAGTTTCTTTTCCTGAGTCTATTCGAGAGTAGTAGAGGTTGCCTTTGCTGTAAGACGACAGCACATACCTCAGCTTTGCACTTTCACCGTGACCGTTGCGGAAACGTTTTTCATACGTAAGTGTTAAATCCGCACTTCTTCCCAGAACAATGTAGAAAGGTTGTTTGATAGTTAGCCCCTGATCTTTTATGTAGCCGAACTTTGGAACAAGAAAGCCGGAAGTTCTATTTTCAATAATGGGGCCGCTTATTGCCGGTGAAATAATTACGGGAACAGAGAGAATGTCAAAAGTCACCCATTTTCCTTTAAAGCTTTCGCCGATTTTAATTTTGAACGTTTTGGCTTCTATTGACCAATCAGGTCTATCACAGCAGCAACAGCACGGTGTGTAGGTTCCGTTGTAGGCCAACCAGACTTTATCGGAAATCCTAATCAACTTCTCTGCCTGGATGAAATCTGTCGGGGATAAAGCACCTTTTACCTGATAAAGCTCGGCTTTTTGGCTTTGAAAATTGTATTTAAGTTCTGAACACCAGAGCTTTAATGGGGGTTGTTCAATAAAAACGTTACCTGTAAGTGTTGCTGTTTTTGTTACGTTGTTGTAAGTCAGGGCATCACCCTTTATCGTTGTATTATCAAATTGTAAAGTAACGTTACCTTCGGCTTTTATTTCAGTTTTGATGTTTCCTTCTATTTTCCTGGCTGTTAGAGTTATTGGTCCCTGGATTTGTGCTGCGGCACTGTTGATTTGGACAAGGATAAGAAAAACAATTGCGATTACCTTTTTCACTCACACTCTCCAGGTAGTTTGTTAGCCTTTATTTTAAACCAATTTCTCTAATGGGATAGGTTGTAATTGACGGGAAAAGGGACATATTTTTCGATGAGGGTTCTATATCTTAAAAGTTTAAGGAGGGGCAGATGGAAAGGCTCTCAGAACTTGTGAGAAAAATAGCCTTAGTAGAGATAGGTGCCATTTCTGTTGTCAATAGGAAAGTGGAAGAGTTTATTCGTAAATTAGAGGAAGAGGGTAAAATAGCGGAAAGTGAAGGGAAAAAAGCACTTGCTGATCTCAGGAAGACTTTTGAAGAGCAGAAGAAGGAAGTTGAAAAGAAGGTGGAAGAGGTAATTGGGAAAATGAACCTTGCCACAAAGAAAGAGGTGGAAGCGTTGAGGAAGGAAGTTGAAGCATTGAAGGAGGAACTGAAAAAGTTAAAAGGTGAAAAAGAGTGATATCAATAGGTGAAAGAAATAGAAGAGTAAAAGATATAACAGGTGCTCTATTTTTTTGCAATTATGAGTATTTGAAGGAAAAGTTACCTGCATCTTTATTGTGGTTGGGAAAGTTATTTTTTCGGAGATGGAACTTTTTACTTGAATACCCCCCGCCCGTTCGTCTGAGAGTGGCTCTTGAAAGGTTGGGTCCAACCTACATAAAAATAGGTCAGATGCTTTCGACCAGAGTGGATGTTTTTCCGGAAGAGTATATAAAAGAACTTGAGAAACTTCAGGATGATGTTCCTCCGGCTCCTGTTGATGAAATTTTAGAAGTGCTTGGTGATATTAGAAATGCTTTTAAAGAATTTTCTGAAAAACCTATAGGTTCTGGTTCAATTGCTCAGGTTCATACCGCTGTTCTTAAAAATGGTCAAAAAGTTGCCGTTAAAGTTATAAAACCAGGTGTTGAAGAACAGATAAAAAAAGACATCACTATTTTAAAGTTATTGGTGAGAAAGTTATCTAAGTTTATTAAACCTTTGAGAGATTACAGAATACCGTCGATAATAGAAGAATTTGAGAGAGTTCTCCTTGACGAATTTGATCTTACCAAAGAAGCTTCTTACATGGAAATGTTCAGAAAGTTTGCTGAAGAGAAAGAACCAAGACTTGTTATTCCTGCAGTTTACTGGAAGTATACGAATAGAAATGTTCTTGTCTCTGAGTTTATAAAGGGAACAAAACTTACAGATTTAAAAAATCTTGAAAAATTCAACAGGAAAAAGCTTGCTGAAGATTTCGTGATCCTGGTTAACAGGCAGATTTTTGAACTTTCCGTTTTCCACGGTGACCTTCATCCGGGAAACATTTTCGTTCTTGACGATGGGAGACTTGCGTTTGTTGACTTTGGAATTATAGGGAGGCTTTCTCCTGATACATTTTCTGCGTTTTTTATGTTTTCCTATGCCGTCATGAAAAAAGATGTTGACATGATAGTTGAAGCTCTTAAAAAAGTTGGTGCGGTTGGGGATAACGTTAACGAGCAACTTTTTAAAAGGGAACTTCTTATTTTCCTTGATAAATATTACAATAGGCCTCTTTCAAAAATAGATGCTGAAAAGTTTTTTTATGAAGAACTTGCAATAACAAGACAGTTTAATGTCGTTCTTCCTGAAGAATTATTGGTTCTTTTAAAAACGGTGACACATACAGAATCGGTGGCAAGGATAATCTGTCCCGATTTTACACTTCCGCCTGTCCTTCAGCCTTATTTAAAGAAATTGATGCCAAAGTTTATGGTTGAAGATTTTCGTCGCAGAACGATGAAAGCTGCAGCTTCCTACGCATCACTGATTGAACAATTCCCTGAATTTGTTAAGAAGAGCCTTAAGTCGAGAAAAACTGAAAGAGAGCTTCCACTTATAGAGTCCTCTTTTATTTTAGGATTTAGTATTATTCTCGCTATAAAACCGGTTGTAGCGCCTCTTTACCTTTTATTTGCTGCTCTTTATCCATTTTTAAAAGGAGGAAACGATTAAATGGCGGTTTATGTCTCCTTGATTCACTATCCTGTTTATAACAAAGAGAAGAGAGTGGTAGCCACATCGCTTACGACACTTGATATTCACGATATCGCCAGGTCTTCAAGAACTTACGGAGTAAAAGGTTACTACATAGTGCAGCCTATAGAAAACCATCTCTGGCTTGCCAACAAATTGCTTTCTTTCTGGCAGGGCGGTCACGGCAGAGAGTACAATCCGAAAAGGTGGGAAGCTTTAAAGCTTGTTAAGGCTGTTCCCTATATAGAAGACGCAATTTCAGACATTGAGAAAGTAGAAGGCAAAAAACCTTACATTGTTTCTACTTCAGCAAAAAGATACGAACATACCATTAGTTTTCGGGATTTAAAATCTAAAATTGAGAATGAAGATGTCCCATTTCTCATCTGTTTTGGAACTGGATGGGGACTGACTGAGGAGTTTATAGAATCTTCTGATTTTATCCTTGAACCAATATGTGGTCCTACAGATTACAACCATCTTTCCGTTCGTTCAGCGGCTTCTATCATTCTGGACAGGCTACTTGGTTTGCGATAAAATTCATCTCTAAATTTAAGTATCCTGATAAGGGAGGTAGAAGGAATGAAAAGAGTCTTAAGTTTCTTTTCGATGGCTCTTTTTGCGTTAATGGCAGTTTTTACACCTGCCCATGCGGAAGATGTCATCAAGATTGGTGTTGCTGGTCCTCACACTGGTGATCTTGCACCGTTTGGTATTCCAACTGTTCATGCTGTTAAAATAGTTGCGGAAAAGTACAATGCTAACGGTGGTCTTCTTGGTAAGAAGATTCAGGTTATCGTTCTTGACGATCAGTGTAAGCCTGAAATAGCCACCAATGTTGCAACCAATCTTGTAACTCAGGGAGTTGTCGGGGTTATAGGTCACATCTGTAGTGGTGCTACAAAAGCTGCACTTCCAATCTACAAGCAGGCAAAAATACCTGTTATTTCTCCATCTGCTACTAATCCGTCTCTTACAAAACTTGGTGCTCCTGTTTTCTTTAGAACAATTGCACCTGACAATGCTCAGGCTAAGCTCGATGCCGATTTTATTGTTAATAGGCTTCACGCTAAGAGAGTAGCGATCATTCACGACAAGGAAGATTACGGAAAAGGTCTTGCAACTTATGTTAAAGAGTATATTGAGAAAAGTGGAAAGGCGAAGGTTGTGCTTTTTGCTGGAGTTACAAGAGGCGCAATGGACTATTCCGCTATTGTCCAGAGAATTAAGAGAGTTCATCCTGATGTTGTAATGTTTGGTGGCTACCACCCGGAAGCTTCTAAAATTGTTATGGCTATGAGAAGGATGAGAGTAAAAGTTCCTTTTATATCTGGTGACGGTATTAAAAACGATAAGTTTATTCAGGTTGCTGGAAAGTATGCAGAAGGAGTTTACGCTTCAGGACCAAAAGATATTTCAGGCAATCCTCTTTACAAAGTGGCCCTTGAAGAACACAAGAAAAAGTACGGAACAGAGCCGGGAGCATTTTACTTTAACGGATATGCAGCTGCTCAGGCACTCTTTAACGCCATTCAGAAGGCAGGTTCAACCGATTTTGATAAGATTGTAAAGGTTCTTCATACACAGTATGTTGAAACACCTCTTGGAAAAATCAGGTTTGATAAAAATGGTGAAGCTGAAGGTGTTGGTTTTGCCATTTATCAGGTGAGAAACGGCAAGTTTGTCCAGGTTAAGTAATTTGTTTATAATTTCTGTAAAATTTATAGGGCGGCGGATAGCTTCTGCAGTTATCCGCCGCTATTCTATGAATAGAGGTGTGTGGGATGATAGATTGGGGATACTTTACAGACCTCTTGGTTAGTGGCCTGACGAAAGGTAGCATCTACGCTCTTATAGCACTTGGTTACACTATGGTTTACGGTATTATTCAGCTCATCAACTTTGCTCACGGTGAAATCTACATGATAGGAGCTTTTACCGCTCTTATTTTTGCTGTTCTGCTTGCCAAGTTTGGTTTGAGCACGGGACTTATTTTTCTTATCGTTACGGTAATAGCGGTTATCTATGCTTCAGCTTATGGTTACACTGTGGAGAAGATAGCTTATAAACCTTTGAGACATGCGCCGAGACTTTCACCTCTTATCAGTGCTATTGGTATGTCACTTTTTTTGCAAAACTATGTAATGCTGGCGCAGACGCCGGATTTCGTTCCATTTCCTGACCTTATTCCGCATATAGGCATTCTTGAGAGGATAAGTGACTACATAGATCCTGTTGGACTGGTGATTATAATTGTTACGTTCGTAGTTATGGTAGCTCTCCATTTCTTTATTAAGAAGACAAAAATTGGAAAGGCCATGAGAGCAACAGCTCAAAATAAAACGATGGCTATGCTCTGTGGCGTTGATGTTGATAGAACGATTTCCATGACTTTTATTATAGGTTCTGCCCTTGCAGCTATTGGCGGTGTTTTAATCGGTTCTTACGTTGGACAGATAAACTTCTTTATCGGTTTTATAGCAGGACTTAAAGCTTTTACGGCGGCCGTTCTTGGTGGAATTGGAAGTATTCCCGGTGCCGCTCTTGGAGGGATTATTTTGGGTTTAACAGAGAGTTTTGGTGCGGGATATATCTCAAGCGACTATCAGGATGTGTTTGCTTTTATTCTTTTAGTTTTGATTCTTATTTTCCGTCCTGCGGGAATTCTTGGTAAAACCGATACCGAAAAAGTTTAAGCAGGTGGTAGGCGATGAAAGGAGTTATAGAAGAGGTAAAGAAGTCATTAATAGCGGCTGTTTGGTTTGTTTTTCTGACGTTTCCCATAGTGGTGATGAAAGTAGATACTGCTGAAAATAGGGTGATTTTCCGTTGGAAAAACGTTATTTATGTTGCAATTGCAGCTTTTGTTCTTTCATACTTGTGGCGGTATTTTCTTGAGAGGAAAGAACGCAGAGGTAATGTGGACGAAGATTCTGTAATTTACAAAATCCTTTCCAATCCCAGGTATAGCAGGCTGTTTTACGCTGCTGTTTTACTTTTTGCCGTTGCGTTTCCGTGGCTATTTTCAACCTATCAGACAAATATTATGGCTACGGCGCTTATCTATGTTATGTTAGGTCTTGGTCTTAACATAGTTGTTGGTCTTGCTGGATTGCTGGATCTTGGCTATGTTGCTTTTTATGCTGTAGGTGCCTATGCTTATGCTCTGCTGAATTACCATTTTGGCCTCAATTTCTGGGAAGTTTTACCAATTGCAGGAATTCTTGCGGCTTTTGCCGGTATTCTGCTTGGTTTTCCTGTTCTCAGGCTTCGCGGTGACTATCTTGCTATTGTTACTTTGGGCTTTGGTGAGATTATCAGAATAGTTTTGGAAAACTGGGATAGCTTTACTTTTGGTCCAAGTGGTATTTCAGGCGTTCCAAGACCTCCTCTTTTTGGTGTAAAAATGGATGTTAATCAGTCTCTCATATACATCTATTACATAACCCTTGCCTTTGTCATATTCACGATTTTTGTCGTTAACAGGTTGCAGAATTCAAGGCTTGGCCGCGCCTGGCTTGCATTAAAAGAAGATGATATTGCCTGTCAGGCCATGGGAATAGACAGGGTAACCGCAAAGCTTACCGCTTTTGCTCTTGGTGCAACCTGGGCAGGTTTTGCCGGTGTAATTTTTGCCGCTAAAACCACCTATGTCAGTCCTGCAAGTTTTACTTTCTTTGAATCTGTAGTTATTCTTTCTATAGTTGTTCTTGGTGGTATGGGTTCTATTGTTGGTGTTGTTCTTGCAGCTCTTGTTATGATACTTCTCCCTGAGTACTTGAGGGCATTTTCTGATTACAGGATGTTAATTTTTGCGCTTGCACTTGTTCTTGTTATGGTATTTAAGCCGGAAGGATTGATTCCGTTTAGAGGCGGTAGATTTGTCTATAAGAAAAAAGAAACGGCTGAGGGTGGCAATGAGTGAGCCTATTCTTGACGTTAGAAATTTGACGATGCAGTTTGGCGGACTTAAGGCCGTGGATAACGTGAGCCTGCAGGTTTATCCTGAACAAATTGTTGCGCTTATAGGGCCTAATGGTGCCGGGAAAACTACCTTCTTTAATTGCGTTACCGGTATATACAAGCCTACGGCTGGTGATATTTACTTGAGAACGAAAGACGGGAAAAGGGTAAGAATAAACGGTATGAAGCCAAACAAGATTACAGAGCTCGGTCTTGCAAGAACATTTCAGAATATCCGTCTTTTCCCGAACATGACAGCCCTTGAAAATGTTATGGTTGGAAGGCACTGCAGGACGAAGTCATGGATATTGGGTGCTATATTTAAGGGACCAAGGACAAGAAAAGAGGAAGAAGAAACGATAGAAAAAAGTTACGAACTTCTTAAACTTGTCGGACTTGAAAAGTATGTTAACGAGCTTGCCAAAAATCTGCCTTACGGTGCTCAAAGGCGTCTTGAGATTGCAAGGGCTCTTGCTACGGAACCTTCTGTTCTCCTTCTTGATGAACCGGCAGCCGGTATGAACCCGAAAGAGACGGCAGAACTTATGGATTTGATTTATCACATTAGAGACAATGAGGATGTTTCTATCCTTTTAATTGAACATGATATGAAGCTTGTCATGCACATTTCAGAGGTCGTTTATGTTATGGAATACGGAAAGCTCCTTGCAAAAGGAACACCTGAAGAGATAAGGCAGAATCCTGCTGTTATAAAAGCTTACCTTGGAGAGGAACACAATGCTTGAAGTCAGAAATATAAACACTTTCTACGGAAACATTCAGGCACTGCACAATGTTTCTTTGAAAGTTGATGAGGGTGAGATTGTTACGCTTATTGGTGCTAACGGTGCCGGAAAAACAACAACATTGATGTCTATATGCGGAGTTGTTCCACCCCGTTCAGGTGAAATTATCTTTAACGGTGAACCTATTCAGGGACTTCCTCCTCATAAAATAGTTGCGAAAGGTATCGTTCAGGTTCCAGAAGGCCGTATGATATTTCCTGAACTCACTGTTATGGAAAATCTCGATATGGGTGCCTATTTGAGAAAGGATAAGGAGGGGATTAAACAGGATCTTGAATATATATTCGAACTGTTTCCTATACTGGCGGAAAGGAAAAATCAGCTTGGTGGAACGCTTTCTGGTGGTGAACAACAGATGCTTGCAATATCAAGGGCTCTAATGGCAAGACCGAAACTTCTGTTGCTTGATGAACCGAGCCTGGGTCTTGCACCTCTTATTATTAAGCAGATTTTTGATATTATAGTTAAGATTAATAAAGAACATAAAACGACAATTCTTCTTGTCGAACAGAATGCTCATCAGGCTCTTAAAATTGCCGATAGAGCCTACGTTATGGAAAGCGGCAGAATAACTATGGAAGATAAAGCTGAAAATCTTCTTAATAATGAGCAGGTTAAAAAGGCTTATTTAGGTCTCTAAACTTTACCCGCCGTTTCTGGCGGGCTTCTTTTTTCAAGAATTTGTCGTTGAAGATATTTCTTGAAAATCTACTTTTGCCTCTGGCGTAATTTTGAAATTAGTGTTCTATCGTTTACAATAAGCCTGGCCATTTATGGAGGGACTGGAGGCAACAGTGAGAAAACTGCTTAAAATATCTTTTGATAAAAAAGATTTCAGGTTTGTTATTGGCATAGTTATACTTCTTGCCTTCCTTTACTTTGCGCTTTTACTTGCCCGTAAAGGTGGTGGTTCCGGTGAATCTCTAACAATTTCTCTATCTCCTCTATCGTTGTTTAAGTATTCCCTGTTTTCCCTTTCGCGGATGGGTGCCGCCTACCTTTTATCTCTGATTTTTAGCCTTGTTTATGGGTACTTTGCCGCTTACAATAAAAAAGCCGAGATGATACTCATGCCGCTTCTTGATGTTCTTCAGAGTGTACCCATTCTCTCTTTCCTCCCTGTTACGCTTCTTGCTTTAAGCACTTTTTTATCTCAAAATGTGGCTGCCGAGCTTGCTTCTATTGTTTTAATATTTACCAGTCAGGCATGGAATATTACTTTTGCCTGGTATCAGTCTTTAATTACCATTCCAAAAGATCTTGATGAGGCAAGCAGAATATTTAGATTTAACAGATTGTTGCGTTTGAAAACGCTGGAACTTCCTTTTGCCGCCATTAATCTTATATGGAACAGTATGATGAGCTGGGCTGGTGGCTGGTTTTTCCTTATGGCTGCAGAGATGTTTACAGTGGGCAATAAGGACTTTCGTCTTCCAGGGCTTGGTTCTTATCTTCAAACTGCTGCTGATAGGAAAGATATACACGCTATACTTATGGGACTTTTTGCGTTGATACTTATTATTGTGATTCTTGACCAACTTGTATGGCGGCCTCTCCTTGCATGGTCTGTGAAGTTTAAGATAGAGTATGTTGAGACAGAAAAAGAGCCGTCTTCATGGTTTTATAACCTTCTTCAATCTTCAGGTGTTCTTGAAAAACTTGATGCCGCATGGCAGGTTGTTTCTGAAAAAGTAGATCTGTGGGCAGTAAAAAGATGGCCGTTTAGAGATAGAAACGAGGAACGTGGTGAAAGTTTGTTTTCAAAAGTTGTTTTCTACGTTTTTATTATGTTTGTTGTTTATGAATCTGTAAAAGCTTTTGGTGTTATGATGAATATTCCTTCTTACGAGTGGAAGGAGATATTCAGGGCTCTTGGTGCTACGACGTTGAGGGTTTTTATTGCTCTTATTCTTTCTCTTGCCTGGACTATCCCTGTTGGTGTTGCCATTGGCAGGAATGAAAAACTTGCCGGATGGCTTCAGCCGCTTGTTCAGATTATTGCTTCGATTCCGGCAACTGCCCTTTTTCCAGTTTTCGTTCTTATATTTTTAAATTTCCCGGGCGGTTTAAACATAGCTTCAATTGCCCTTATGATGGCTGGAACCCAGTGGTATATCCTTTTTAATGTTATAGCAGGAGCTTCTTCTATTCCAAAGGATCTTGAATATACAACGCAGCTTCTCCATCTGTCTAAATGGGAAAAGTGGAGGGTGCTTATTCTGCCGGCTATATTTCCCTATGTTGTTACCGGTGGAATAACTGCAGCAGGTGGTGCCTGGAATGCCAGCATAGTTGCAGAGTATATTAAGTTTGGTGGCAAAGTTTTAAAGATAAACGGTCTTGGAGAACTTATAGCCCTTTCAACGGCAAATGGTAATTATCCACTCCTTTTAACTTCTACGGTAGTGATGATTGTTACAGTTGTTTTGATAAACAGACTGTTCTGGAAAAAGCTTTACGATCTTGCACATGAAAAGTTTTCAATGGAGTAAAAGCATGGAAAAGAAAGTACTGGTGGATTTAAAAAATGTAAGTCACATGTATAGAGGCAGAGAAAAGTCTTTCTATGCATTGAAAAATATAAACTTAAAGCTTTACGAGGATGAGTTTGTCTGTCTTGTTGGCGCTTCTGGTAGTGGTAAAAGTACCCTTTTAAGGATAATTACAGGACTTCAAAAACCTACTGAAGGTGAAGTTTTATATAAAGGTGAACCCCTTAAAGGTGTCAATCCTAATGCTACGATTGTTTTCCAGACGTTTGCTCTATTTCCCTGGTTGACCGTTCTTGAAAATGTTGAAATTGCCCTTAAAGCGCGAGGGATACCAAGGAAGATAAGGGTTCCAATAGCCCTTGAACTTATTGATAGAGTTGGTCTTGATGGTTTTGAAACTGCATATCCCCGTGAGCTCTCCGGGGGTATGCGTCAGAAGGTTGGAATAGCAAGGGCTATAGCTCTTGAACCGGAACTTTTGTGCCTTGATGAGCCATTTTCAGCCCTTGATGTTTTGAGTGCTGAAGCGATAAGGGGAGAGCTTCTGGAACTCTGGATAGAAGGAAAACTTCCCACAAAAACCATTTTGATGGTTACTCATAACATTGAAGAGGCCGTTTTTATGGCAGATAGGATTGTGGTTATGGATAAAAATCCTGGAAGAATTATTTCAGAACTTATAGTGGATTTGCCGCATCCAAGGGACAGGAAATCTCAGGAATTTATAAACATAGTTGATAAGGTTTATTCTATTCTTGCAGGTAAAGCTATTGAGGAAGTACACACGTTTGCTCAGGCGAAAAAACCGGGTAAGTTTATCCTTCCTGATGTTGATATTTCTGATCTTATAGGTCTTATAGAGTATCTTGATGAAAAAGCAGAGAAAAGGTATGACATATATAAGCTGGCGGATGAACTTAACATCGGTTCTGAAAAGTTGCTAAACCTCATTGAAGCAGCGGAACTTTTAAAGTTTGTTGAAGTCAAAGATGGTGATGTTATTCTTACACCACTTGGAGAGACGTTCTCTCAGGCAAGTATTCTTGCAAGGAAAGAGATGTTTGCTGTTGCTGTAAAAAAACTTCCGATATTTCAGTGGCTTATTAATGTTTTAAGGTCTGCCGAGAATAAGGCGTTGAAGTGGGATGTTCTGGTTGCTTCTCTTTCTCTTGAGATGCCTGAAGAGGAAGCGGAGCGGCAACTTGAGATTCTTATTAAGTGGGGAAGGTACGCAGAGATAATAGCCTATGATGATGAAAATGAGCTGATAATTCTTGAAATATAGAAAAAAATAGGGGAGGTTTCTCCTCCCCTATTTTGCAGGGTCTTCAATTATAGGTAAAACAACAGCTTTCATAGGTACTTGTCCTGTTAAGGATTCTAAAAATTTTCTAATTTTATAAGCTTCACTATTTGTAAGATTTACTTTAAGCATTTTTCTCCCCATTATTTTAACAGCCTGTGTTAGATTTTCTACAGAACCGTCGTGGAAATAAGGTGCCGTTTCAGCAACATTTCTAAGTTGTGGAGTCCTAAATTTATACATATCTGCCGGGTTTTTGGTTACGTTATATCTTCCTTTGTCATTGTTTATTTTAAACTTATGAAATAAACCATCAGAAAGGACAGGTCCTCTGTGGCAATTGACACATCCCTTATCCACAAATAGCTTTAATCCTTCAACTTGTATTTTGCTTAAGGCATGTTTATCTCCTGCCAGATATTTATCAAAGGGTGAATTTGGAGTAATTAATGTCCGCTCATAAGTAGCTATTGCCTTTGCTACATTTGTAAAAGTAATTGGATTTTTCTCTCCGGGAAATGCTTTCTTAAACATTTCTTTATATTCCGGAATAGATCTTAATCTTTCAACAATCATTTCAGGAGTAGCATTCATTTCAACATGAGCTGTTAAAGGTCCCTTAGCTTGTTCTTCTAATGTAGATGCTCTACCGTCCCAAAATTGGACTCTAAGAAAAGCAGCATTAAATACTGTTGGAGCATTTCTGGGGCCATGTTGCCATTTGTCTCCAATGGAGGTTTTCTGATTGTCATCACCTCCTATGGATAGATTATGGCAAGTATTGCAGGAAATAAGTTTACTTCTTGAAAGTCTAGGATCAAAGTAAAGCATTTTACCTAATTTAATTTTTTCAACAGTCATTGGATCTTCTTCAGGTATTGGAGGTGTTGAAGGAAGAATTGAAAAGAATCGAGTATATTTGTTCTTATTTGATTTATTCATTTTTGTTTGGTAGGAAATTTTGGGTGTTCTTCCATAAAGTTCTTTGGCCGCTAATCCGAAGGGAAGTTGTTTAGGCATTACTCCCTTGATGACCAATTCTCTAGCTCTTTTAACAAGTTCTTCAGGTGTTTTGAATTTTTGTAAAAGGACTTTCCGTGAGGGAGCAAATTTCCCATGGCAGTTGCTACATGTTGTTTCCCAAACTTTTGCTTGACATGTTGACGACATAGCAAAGCTTAGTGTCAAAATTAGCAGGAATTTTTTCATGATAACCTCCCTTAGTGTAGAATACTATTTAATCGATATTATAACTTATTTGATAATTTTTTGCAAATAGACCAGTGCTTAAACAAAATTTGCTTATATATATTTCAATTTTCCATTTTCGAGTTTATAAGTTGGCCAGTTGAAGAAATTTATAATTTCTTTATTATGAGTTATTAGGATTAAACTTTTATTAGTTGTTTTCAAAAATTTTATTAATAATTTTAGTTTTTTATCGTCAATACCGACTGTTGGTTCGTCCATTATCAATGCTTCTGGGTTCATTGCTAAAACGGAAGCTATTGATACCAGTCTCTTCTCCCCGCCAGATAGTTTGTAAGTCATCTTTCCTTTTAAATGAGATATTCCAAGTGTTGAAAGGGTATTATCTATTATCCGGGGTATTTCCTCTCTTGGTATTCCAATGTTTAAGGGGCCGAAGGCTATATCCTCTTCAACAGTTGGTGAAAACAGCTGATCGTCGGGATTTTGAAATATGTATCCTACCGTTATTCTAAGTTTGTAGTAGTCCTCTTCTGTCTTTATCTCTTTTCCTTTTAAAAATATCTTACCTGATGCAGGTTTTATAAAACCCACAACAGTTTCTATTAGAGTGGTTTTTCCAGCACCGTTGGGACCCACTATGAAGAATTTCTCGCCCTCTTTGAGTGAGAAATTGACATTTTCGAAGATCGTTTTTTCGTCTCTTTTAACTGTTAAGTTTTCCACCTTTAAAATTTCCAAATTATACTCCCTGCGAAGGCTGTAATGAGAAAAAGCACTGAGAATGCAGCGAACATTATATCTTTTTTCTCAAGGTGAAAATGGTGATAAACCGGAAATTCACCTTTAAATCCTCTGCAGAGCATAGCTTTATATATTCTATCTGCTTTAAGATAGCTTCTAATGATTAAGTTGGCTACAATGTAACCATAAGTTTTATAAGTATGTATGTTAGTGCCTGGTTTAAATCCGCGAGCGACAGCAGCTTTCAGGAGTCTTCTGTATTCGTCTCTTATTACATGGATGTATCTAAACGTGAAAAACAGTATTTGAACAAGTTTAGCCGGTACTTTTAAATGGTGTAGTGCATGGGCTATTTCAAAAACAGTGGAGGTTGCAAGGAGAAAGAGCATAAACAGCAGGATAACGTTTGATTTGAAGAAAAGAAAGGCTCCATATTTTAATCCTTCCGGATAGAAATGTACTATTCCGAGTTTAATACTACTTCCCTTATCATACGTGAACAGCATGGTTATTATAAGGAATATTAGAAAACTGTCTGCGAATATTAAAGATTTCAGGGCTTTCGTCAGATCATGTCTGACGACAAAGCCCATTAGAAGGATAAATAAGGAAGAGAAGAAGAGAAAAGATATAGAGGAAGAAAGGGCACAGGAAACGGCAAACATAAGAAATACAATTATTTTAACCCTCGGATCGAGCCTATGTAAGAGTGTTTTTCCTTCAGCAAGCTTATTTTCCATCTTTCTCCTTTCTTGAATAAAAATAGGCTGCAGTTCCAAAAAGTCCAAATATCCAGCCTATTCCACCAAATATTTCTGCTATGGAAGGTTTGGTAAGAGCCATTTCTATTCCAAGTAGTTCCTGATGGATGGGCTTTAATTCTCTGTCAACTGCTTTATTTACAGCTTTTTCTACCAGCTTCTGGAGTTCTTCTTTAGATATAGTCGGGTTAGAAGAAAAGGTAGATTCTTGAGTTTTAACTGAAACTGCCGTTTGATTTTCTTCGGCAGAAGATTCTGTGGAAATATCTGAATTTTCACTTCCAGATAGCTCTGAAGCCGGCACTATAGTTTCTGCTCTGTGTCCCAATTCTGCGTTTACTACAATTTTCAGGTCGGTTATTTTTGGAGGCTTGAATGAAAAATTTCCTTCTTTGTCCGTTTTCCCCGTAAGTAGAAGCTTTCCCGTTTTTGCATCATACACCTTTACTTCCGAGTTTTTACATGGTGTTCCGTCACTGAAGTATCCCATTATGTTAACCTTTCCGTTGTCAACATCTGCAAATACAGATATTTTATGGGCAAAAGCAGCAGAGGTTATTGATAGAAGAAATATAAAAATCAGTATAGCTAACTTTTTCATTTTCTTCCTCCGAGAAGTTCCGGCATGGATTTTTTAATGTACAGAAGAACAAAGACGTTTATAATTGATTCAATTACTGCTACCGGTACATGAGCCAGAAGAACAAGTTCTGCAGCGCTTTTAAACTGCTGGCCTGTTAAGTAAAGTTCTGTAGCAACGAGTATACCCGCACCCATGATTGACACAAACGCTGCAATTACACCAGCAAGAGCCACCGTAGAATGTTTGTCAGATTTTAAAAGATTTCTGCATAGGTAGTAACTTATAACGGCAGGAAAAGCCATGTTAAAGGTATTAACTCCCAAAACAGTTATTCCTCCGAATTGAAACAAAACAGCCTGAAGAAAAAGTCCTACGAGTAGAATTGGGAATGTAACCCACCCGGTCAACAGGCCGACCAGTCCGTTTAGAATCAAGTGAACGCTGGTTGGTCCTATTGGAACATGAATTAGTGAAGCCACGAAGAACGCAGCAGCCAGGAGGGCCGCTGCAGGTATCTTTTTGTTGTCAAGTTGCTTAAGTCCCAGGGCAGTTCCGGCAGCTGTCAATCCCCAGCCTGTGAGCAACATCCATCCAGGAAGAACACCTTCAGAGATATGCATTTTATCTTACCTCTCTTGGTTTAGGATATGCTTTTACCCAGACAATGGAATCAAGCTCTACAGGATAATATTTCCCATCTTTATATTTCAATTTTCCACCGTATCCGAGAACTGAAAATCCCCACCAGCCTGCCCACGGGATTGTGTATTCAAAGTAACCGTTTTTATCTGTTTTAACAACCTGTGTTACAAAGGGGTCTGCGGGAACTTTTACGTTTTTGGTATTTAAGTATTCAACTTCAACATCGGCATTTGCAAGAGGCTTGCCGTTCAGGTAAGCTCTGCCTCTAAACGTATTTCCTTCCCAGATACCAAAAGGTCTTGTGAGAGGAACTATTTCTGCCTGTAGTCCAATGGGTTTATCCCAGCCATCTTCCAGTCCAAAGGATTCTACATAAACTTTGGTTATCTGTTTAATAAATTTTTGTTCCGCGGGTTCATAATAGGGAGTAGGATTTACGTAAAACTGGTAGACTCCCGGTCTTCTTATTTTAAAAGTGGTTTCATACATGGGAACTTTCTTGCTGCTTCCTTTCATGGCAGGGATCATAATTTTTTTCCAGTGAAGCCTGTACTTTTTACCGTTTATTACAGCTCCACTATCTACGATTCTAAAAGGCATGTTCGGCCCGCCTTCCATAGGATGGGTGAACTTCGCTTCAATTTTGAGTACTCTGCTCTGTCCTTCCCCGATCATGTCTGTATTTGGCTTTAATAAAAGGAAGTGTGCGTTTGCTGCTGCAGTCATTGAAATGAAAGCTGCAGTAGCCAATCTGAGAATTCTTCTCATCGTGTTACCTCCTTAGTTTTTATTTTAACTAATGCTACCAGATTGAAAATAACGTTGTCAAGATGTCAACATATTTTTATTGAGTAATACAAGGTGCACTTTATTATCACATTGGTATTTATTATAGGACTACATATAACTAAACAGTAAAACCAAATTATAAGTTTTATATGAAAATATGGAAATCCATGAAAGCAACGCAGTCTGTGTGTTCTGCGGGTTTTAAAGTTGACATATTTTGATGATTGTCTAAATTTAGGTTAGCACATACTAACTCGAGAGGGAGGTGGTTTATGTTGGTTTCAGCGCTCATTGAGGCTGCAGCAGTTCTTTCTGTTTCGGGATTTTTCATAGGTTTTCTTGCCGGACTCGTTGGGATTGGTGGAGGAATGCTTTTTGTCCCCGTTTTCTGGTTTGTTTTTCCGTTTTTGGATATTCCGGGTAAAATCATTGTTAAATCGTCGGTTGCAACATCTCTTGCATGTATGACAGTTACTTCATCAACTTCAGCTTATCATCACATAAAGGAAAAGTTTTTTAGGAGGGAAATCTTTCTTGCTCTAATTACTGGTGCAATTCCCGGTGTTTTTGCCGGAAGTGCTATGACGGCTGTTTTCCTTCCTCCTCATGTAACGAAAATTCTCTTTGCTCTCTTTCTTGCTTTTATGTCCTTTAAAATGCTTTTGAAAAAGAATGGAAACGGTGAGGAAATAATTTCCTCTCTGCCTTCGGCTAAAGTTATTGCTATCATAGGTTTTTTTGCCGGATTTATAGCTTCCATGCTTGGCGTTGGCGGTGGAGCCCTTATAACTCCGTTACTTCATTCTTTTGCCGGAATACCTATCAAAGAAGCTATGGCTACAAATACAGGTGTTGTTTTCTTTAACTCTCTCTTTTCAACGTTAAACTACATTGTTTATGGCTGGAAGTGTACAAAGTTACCCTTTTTCTTGGGGTATGTTTATCTTCCGGCGCTGATTTTTATGATACCTTTTATATTTGTTGGTACTAAAATGGGTGTAAAGGTTATGCATAAGAGCCATCCCGAGAAACTTCGAAAGATATTTTCGATTGTTCTTCTACTGGTTGCCCTGAATATTGTTATAAAAACTTTAGGGAGGTGATTATGAGGTATGTGGAATTGGAACCTGCAGAGGTTGCGTTGAAGGCGTTTAACTATTTTCCAGAATTAAAGTGTGCGGAGAGCGTTTTTAAAGCTATTATTGAAACGCTCGCGGAGAAAGTTGGTGAGCCTTATAAGAGTATTCCTTCTTACATTATGTCTTATGGGAAGGCCGGAATATATGCGTGGGATGGGACATGTGGTGCAGTGAACGGTGCTTGTGCCGCAATAAGTACAGTTCTTGAAGGAGACGATTCAAAGGTTAAACCGCTTGTTGATGAACTTTTAAAGTTTTTCCTGGCAGAAATGCAGCCGGCCTTTGCACCTTATAATGTAAATCCTGTAAGGGTTTCCCTTCCTGACCTTACGTGTGGTGGAATGGTTTTTAGATTAATTAAATTAATTAAAAAAGAGCACGCCGGACTTGACGATGAAAGGAGAGTCGTTTTCTGTAAATCAATTACTTATACGGCGGCGTATAAGGCTGTGGAATTGCTGAATGAATTTTTAAAGTCACAAAAGTAAAAGGGGGTGTTTCCCCCTTTAAACTATGTAAAGTGCCGGAATAACGTTTTTCTGAAGGGCCACCTCTTCTGGAGAAAGGCCTATCGCTATCCCGATTAACTGCTGAACGTGAAGAACAGGCATTATAAATTGGCTTTTTATTGTGTTCAGTGCTTTTTTCTGATTGGCATCCATGTTCAGATGACATAAAGGGCAGGGTGTTATTACACAGTCGGCGTCCATGTCGTGGGCTTCTTTAAGGTTTAGTCCTGTCAGCTTCATGGCTATGTCAGATGCTGAGAATGAAGCGTGAAACCCGCAGCAGAGAATCCTGCGAGCTCCAGATACGGGTGTTGCACCTAAAAGTTTTATCAATTCTTCGAGGGATGAAGGATTTTCCGGGTCGTCATAACCTGTAATGTCTCTTGGTCTTATGGTGTGGCAACCATAAAAAGGATAGACTTTGAGATTTTCAAGTCTATCTGTTACGAGAGAGGAAAGTTTTTCTTTAAACTCGTCTAAAATTACCTGGTGCAGGAGCTTTATGTCAGCTTTGCCTTCGTACCTTAAGCCCACTTCTGACAGGATTTCATTTATCTCTTCTTTAAGCCTTTCGTTTTCGTCAAGAGTCTTCTTTGCCTTTCTAAGTTCTAAGTAGCAGGTGCTACATATTGTAAGGATATTTCTATCCTCTTTCTCTGCTATGGCTAAATTTCTTGCGTTTATTCCAAGAGCTACTGAGGGTTTTACCTCTTCAACGTTTCCTGCACCACAGCAGCTGAAAGATGCAGGTTCTGTGTAGTCTATACCTAATTTATCCATTACTGCTTTTGCTGATATGTAGGATTCTATCGATGCACCTTTAGGGGCACAACCCGGGTAGAAAGCGTATTTTTTCATTATTCAACCTCCGCGGAGAGAGAAGCGACCTTTTTAAAGCCTTCAATGTCTTCTATGGGTTTTACTATTGGTGGCGGCATCTTTCCTTTAAGCAGGAAAGAGAGTGCCACCGGCATATTTTCTAAAACGCCTTTTATACCTTTTGACATAATCGGAAGAATGGCCTCGTTCAACATACCTGTTGATGTTACGCTTTTGTAAAATGCTATGGCGTGCCTTGCACCGGGATTTAGTGTTAGTCCTTTTTCAATGGACATGGCTCTCAGGCGGGTTACAGCTTCTACAGGATGAATGTGCTTCGGGCAGATATCCGCACATCTTTCACACCTGATACATTTCCACAGTTCAAATGCGTAAGCTATTTTTGAGCGCTCTTTTTTGAGTCCGTCTCTTGGGTCTTCCGCAAATCTAAAAATTCTTCCAAACTGGAAGGGACCTGCATAATCATCAACGAACATTACGGCCGGACACATTGAGTAGCAAGTGCCACACAGGATACAGTCTGTAAACTTATCAAACTTTTCCATCTCTTCCGGATAGACAATCGATTCTTCTTCGTTTGTTTCCGGAACCACTTCAGGGTCAGGGATCAGGAAAGGTTTAACCTTTTTGAATTTTTCTTCAGCTTCAGAAAAGTCAACGGCCAGGTCTCTGATAACCTTCATGTTTCCCAAAGGTTCTAATTTAAGAACGTTGGTTTTGAACCTTTTTACCTCTTCCCAGACCTGCGTTTTGCACGCAAGCTTTGGATGGCCGTTAACCTTTACCGAACATGAGCCACATATGGCACTTCTGCAAAATCCTCTAAATGTAAGGGTAGGATCTATGTTTTCTTTTATGAAATAGAGAGCTTCAAGGACGGTCATTCCTTTCGGTACTTCTATTTTAAAATCCTGAAAGTGAGGTTTCTCGTCAAATTCAGGGTTGAACCTGCTTATTCTAAAGACCACCTTTTTTGTTTCAGCCATCAGTATTTCCTCTCTTCAGGTTTGTACTTGGTTATGTTTACCGGTTTGTATGAGAGTTTATACTCACCGTTTTCAAATGTTACTATTGAATGTTTGAGAAATTCCTTGTCGTTCCTCTCTGGATAGTCAACTCTATAATGGGCTCCTCTACTTTCTCTCCTTTCAAGAGCTGTCATTACTGTTACTTCTGCAAGCTCAATCATGTTGAGAAATTCAAGGGTTTGTTGAAGGTTAGTGTTAAACGTATAAGAGAGGTCTTCAACCTTTAGATGTTGTGCCCTTTCTTTAATTTCTCTTACTTTATTGAGGGCTTCTTTAAGCCTGCTCTCTTCTCTGAATATACCGGCACCGTAGGTGAGGATATCGCTTAGTTCATTTCTGAGGGTTGCAAGTTTCTCTTTTCCATCTTTTTCAAAGAGGCTTTCTATTCGCTCTCTTTCATCTTTTAGTGCAGAGGTTGGAAATTCAGGAAGTTGCGATGAGGCTGCATAATCTGAAGCCAGTTCGCCTGTTATTTTTCCAAATACCACTATGTCAAGCAGAGAGTTTCCTCCAAGCCTGTTGGCGCCGTGAACCGATACGCAGGCGCATTCTCCTGCAGCAAAGAGACCTTCTATGATGGTTTTTCCATCTATATCGGTGTCAATACCACCCATACAATAATGGGCAGTTGGTCTTATTGGAATTGGTTCTTCTACAGGGTCTATACCTTCAAAGTCTATCGTTAGTTCTCTTATCTGTGGAAGTCTTTCAAGGATCTTTTTCTTACCAAGATGTCTTAGGTCAAGATAGACAAATTCGTTTCCTTCGTTGTCTTTGAAACCTCTTCCCTCTGCTATTTCCATTTCTATGGCTCTTGATACCATGTCCCTTGGCGCAAGTTCCATCTTTTCAGGAGCGTACCTTTTCATGAATCTTTCACCGTCTTTGTTTATGAGATAACCACCTTCACCTCTTGCACCTTCGGTAACAAGAATACCTGTTCTTCTAAGACCTGTAGGATGAAACTGGACAAATTCCATATCTTTAAGAGGGACACCTGCTCTGAGTGCTATTGCTGTTCCATCTCCTGTACATCCGAGGGCATTTGATGTTCTTTTCCAGTAAATTCTTGCGTGTCCGCCGGTGGCAAGGATGATAGCCTTTGTTCTTATTACTTCTATTTTTCCAGATTTCATGTCTATGGCAATGAGTCCGCAAACTTTCTGACTGTCGTGAACAAGTGCGGTTACAAACCATTCATTGAAAAATTTTACGTTTCTCCTGATACACTGTTCATATAGAGTCTGGAGCATCACGTGTCCTGTTTTGTCAGCAGCGTAACAGGTTCTCGGGAACGACGCACCGCCAAATGGTCGCTGGGCAATCTTTCCATTTTCGAGTCTTGAGAATGGAAGTCCCATGTGTTCCATTTCTCTTATTATCTTAGGGGCTATGTGACACATAAGTTCAACTGCGTCCTGGTCAGCTAAAAAGTCACTTCCCTTTATGGTGTCATATGTATGTTTTTCCGGAGAGTCTTCAGCAACGTTGGACAGAGCCGCATTTACGCCACCTTGGGCTGCACCGGTATGTGAACGGGTTGGGAATACTTTTGAAATAACGCCCACTTTTAATGAGGGATTCTTTTTTACAGCAGAGAGAGCGGCATAAAGTCCTGCACCGCCTGCACCTATTATTGCAACGTCAAGTTGTAACATTTTTCCTCCTGTTTTAAGGACATGAATAGTAATTCAAGCTAATTCTATCAAAATTCTTTTTACTCTTACTTGAAAATCGAGCAAGGAGGGTTTATTTTAATTAACGAATAAAGTTAGGAGGTGCTAATATGAAGACGCCGGTTAGAATTTTTAAGTGCCTTGACTGTGGTAAAGAGTTTGAGGCGCCATTTGGAAAACCAAGATGGATGCTTAGCTGTCCTTCCTGCGGTAGCGAAAATATTGTGAGAATTGGTACGAAAACCGAGGAAGGAAAAGAGGAAAGATTTGAAGATGTGCCACCAGGATGGTGGGGCAGGAGAGGTGCAGGTGCCGGCTGGGGATTCAGGTTTAGAGGCGGCTGGCGCGGTGGATTTGGAAGAGGCAGAGGAAGAGGCTGGGGAAGAGGTCCTGGCTGGTGCAGATGGTAGAGGTTTGTGGCCTCTACCTTATTTTACTCAAGATTTTCTCTCTCTTTCTTTCCAAATCTGTTCTATAATTTCCCTATCATATAATCTTACGGAATTTACGAATGAAAAGTGATGATAGATTGAGGAAATTTTTCCGTGCCTTTTTTAATAGTTATGCCGGCATCTTTTTCATTTCTGAACCTGTGTTTGGAGCGGTTCTCTTTCTGGTTTCTATAATTAATTTCAATATGGGATTTGCCGGATTTCTGTGTGTTCTTTCAGCCTATCTGTTTGCCAGACTTCTTGGTCTTAAAGAAACATTTTTGGGTCTTGATTTTTACATTTACAATCCTCTCCTTGTTGGTCTTGCAATAGGTTATCTGTTTAAGTTAGGTCCCCTTACGCTTATATTTTTAATAAGTCTTGGTATCCTTACATTTTTGATGACATATTCTCTATCTTCTATTTTTTCTTACTATTTTAAACTGCCTGTTTTAAGTATTCCATTTGTTATAGGGAGCTTTATCGTTTACCTTGCTTCTTTACGCTACTCCAACCTTTTTGTTACAAGTTTATGTCCCCACTATCCTGAATGGGATTTTCATCTTCCGCTGTTTCTAAAAGGTTTTTTTGACTCTATGGGGACGATTCTTTTTTCTCCTTATACACTTCCAGGTATAGTGATTTTTCTAGCTCTCTTTGTTTACTCGCGGATACTTTCATTTCTGGCTTTTATAGGTTACGTCGGGGCTACTTTTGTGACAGCTCTTATGACCGGTTCTCTTGAAAAGGCATTTACGGATATTTCAGCGTTCAACTACATACTCATAGCTATGGCTGTGGGTGGTGTTTTTTTAATTCCTTCGCCTAAAAGTTACTTTATGGCTTTGATTGCTTCTCTTGTAGCTGTTCCTGTTGTTGAGTCAACGAAAACGTTCTGGCAGCATTTTGGTATTCCTGTTTTTGCCCTTCCTTTTAACACGGTTGTCCTTTTGATGGTTTATTCTCTTGGTCTCGTAGGATACGAGAGTCTAACAAGATTTTATCGAGGAACTCCTGAGAAAACACTTGATTACTTTCTCACCGTTGTTAAACGCTTTCCATTCTGGGGAAGGGAAATTTC
>NZ_JALVIW010000108.1:0-19113 GCF_027028515.1 Desulfurobacterium sp.
ATATTACTCTAAACATATTTTTGAAAACGAACTTCGGGACACGGATATAAAACTTAAAGACTTTATTTTCAACGAAATGGTAAAATTGCCTGATAATACAAATAATAC
Source organism: Desulfurobacterium sp. (assembly GCF_027028515.1). Lineage (NCBI taxonomy): Bacteria > Pseudomonadati > Aquificota > Aquificia > Desulfurobacteriales > Desulfurobacteriaceae > Desulfurobacterium > Desulfurobacterium sp. The sequence continues at coordinate 109 of NZ_JALVIW010000108.1, forward strand.
AAATTTAAACTGGCTGGAATTTTTTAAAGGTGATGCATCAGGTGAAAATATAATTCAAAAAATCTTTTTCCGTGGCTGTGAGAATGTAAATTCCGGCATAGACAAAGGCTCACCGCAAGATGCAAATCAATTAGAAAATTTATGGATTTCAAACGCTTTTGGAAGTTTAAAAAAAGAAATAAACGACGAAAATGATTTTGACAGTTCCCGTCTGTGTTTTTTCAGGGATTTTCACAGATTTCTTGAAGACAAGTATTATTACCGCTCCCCCGACTGGAAAGAAATAAGAAATTGGGTGTTTGAACACGTTAAACCATGGTACTCCCGTCTTTTAAGTGATTCCCGTTTTCCTGTAAATGATGTTACCCTGTTTGATCAGGCTTACATGACTGCTTCTATGTTTAAAGCCGTGCTGGCGTCTTTATATCTTGATAATTCAAACTATCAAAATTTTATTAAAAATCCTCAATTGATTAAATGGTCAGTTCTTGGTATTCAATATGACAAATTAGCTCTGGCAGAAAAAGGACTGAAAGTTGCATCCATCAAGTGGTACAGAGAAACGGTAAACAAGGTTGACAACCAATTAAAGAAACTCATTGAGATAGAATATCCGCTTGGCAACGAGGTTTACAGGGATGAAACAGGGATTTACTTTGTGGTTGGAGAAAACATAAAAGGTGATAAAGATAGTGAGTTTTACAAATTGAATGATGCCTTATCTGCAATTAAAACAAAAATTCAGGATATTTTTACCAGTAATTTTGAAGGAGAAATTTATCCTGCAATTTTATTAACAGAACCTTCAAGGGGATTGATGAATCTTGGACACCTTGTTGAAAAGGCAAAAGAGAATTTTTTAAAAGCTGAATACCCTTCTGATTTTAAAACAAAACTTAAACACGATTCCAATCCAAACAGTATCTGCCAGATTTGTAATATGAGACTTGCCCATAAAGGTAATAAAGAAAACTTGATATGCAACGTTTGCTTCAAAAGACAGCAGGGAAGGGTTAACGATTGGTTAACAAATGCTGAGAAAGAAACCATCTGGATAGAAGAAATCAAAGACAAAAACGACAGAGTAGCTTATGTATCCTTAAAATTTGAATTGGACGAATGGTTTAATGGGAATATGCTGAATAGTTTAGTAGTAAAAGATGAGAATTTTAAAGATAGAATAAATACAACTAAAACGATTTTAAATGGTCTTAAAAGAATTATTGATATAAATACTTTAAAAGATAGTTGGAATGTAATTTCAAATAAAGTTAATGTTTTTTTAGATCTTTTCGACAAAAATGGCATTAAAAAACCTTATGAAAATGTTTTAAAAGAAAAATATTTAAAAAAAATTAACACACAGCCAATAAAGAATTTAAATAAAAGGGAAATCGAACTTAAAAATCTATTTTTAAGAAGTCTGGAAATTTGTTTGGATTTAGTTGGTACAGATCAAAACAATTGGATATCTTATATTCAAAATACATTTCAAACTAATTGTAATTTCGATTTTAATGAAAAAAGGTTTAAAAATCAAAAATTTTTACAAAATAATGATGTTTTGAATTTTCTTAAAGCTTCATTTGGGATTGGATTTACTGTTTTACAAATCCACAATCTTCTTTTAGAACGCTCAATTGGTTCAAGATGGAAAAAGTTCATAAAAAACAACCTATCAGATGAAACTGCAATTGATTTCAAAAACAGAAAAATATATTGGCAGAAACTAAACAATCAAGATATTGAATTCCTTGCCTATTTGATTCTGCAATTCCTTCTCCGAAAAAATCCATCTCCTGCAAGGCTCAGGAGAATCTGGGAAACGACGAAAGAATTTTTTGAAGAAATGCGTCAGGAATTGGAAGAAATTTTAAAAATTCCTGAATGGAGGAAGAAAAGGTTAGTCTGGGAAGTAACCCTTGATGAAAATAATAGACTTGATAAATCAACGGAACTGGAAGGAGATGGACTTCTATTTTGGGCTGAAAAGGAAGGCAGTAAAGCAAAGATTTATTTAATAAGCTCTATAGAAAGCTTCCTGGAAAAATACGGAAAAGAAAAAATCAGAGAAATCCTGAACAGTAAAGATAATACTGAAATAATAGATAGTTTAAAAGGCGGATATGGACTGAAAAACAAGAAACTTCTTCTCAAAGAATATAAAACTAAGGAACATAAAATAGAATTAGACATTAAAGAAAATCTCAAAGAAATTATTTCTTACAAACCCTTTGCCCTAATAACAAATCCATCCCCTGTAAACTATCAGGTAATTATTCCGGCAGAATACTTACCTGAACTTATAGACAGGACGATAGAGAAATACAACAAAGAATTCAAGTACGTTTACGGAAAACTCCCTATTCACATAGGAATAGTCATTTCCGACTACAAAAAGCCGGTTTATGTAAACCTGAAAGCACTCAGGAAAATAAGAAGAAATGTCAAAGACACAGACAAATTATATAGACCAGTAAATGCAGGGAGGTTTTATACTTTGCAAAAACAAAAATTTACCTATGCAACGCCGGAAGAAAAGGCAGCTGAAGCATACTATTCATTATACTGGGACAATCCGGAAGGGAAAGGCTACAACTTTTACATAAACCCAGAAAACGGCCGGAAAAAATGGATCAGCACTATTTGTGAATTCAACGCAGATGAAAAAGTTCAAATAATTCCCAATACTTTCGACTACGAATACCTGGATCACAACATCAGGAGAAGTGAAATTACCTACGATGAAAGCGGAAAAAGAATGTTAGCGCTCAAAAGCAACAGGCCTTACGAAATTGAAGTTTACTGGGAAAAATTTAAAGCTTTTAGAACTCTGTCTAAAGATACCAATCTTCAGACAAGCAGACTGCATAAACTGATAGGAATCCTTTACTCTAAAGTTCAATATGAAGAGTTTGCAGATTGGGGAGCGTTTCTCGCCTCCTCATTTATAAATTGGCTTGAACTCGGTAAAAATGAAGACAGAAGAAAATTAATAAAAGAAATTTTTGAGCTGGACGCGGACTGCAAAACTTTATCCGAAGACTTTAAAAGGGAACTCAAAGAAAAGTTAGAAATCAAAGAAAACATACTGCTCTTTTTAGATATGTTCAATTTCTGGCATACTGCATTAAAGGAGGTAAAGGATGAGTAATCAAGACATTGAAAACAAAAACAGTATGGTTGAAGAGATATCAATTTTTGCCATGGCAATGGATCCCGTTCATGTAGGAACCGGTGGTTATTCCATAGGAATGGTTGACAACACCATAGTAAGAGACCCTATCACCAATGTACCTAAGATTCCGGGAAGTACTCTGGCAGGCACATGGAGATATTATGTAGTTCTGGAAGCTTACAAACATTTCAGCACCGACGAATACAGAATAAAAAGAAGCTCAAGAGAAGGGAAGGATATAAGAACTATATTTGCCAGTAATGCTCCCGAATGGATAACAGATTTTGAAGGCAATAAATATATTGCAATCAAGTGCGCAGGACAGGATGAAGAACCACAAAAAACCTTAGAAGAATCTAAAAACACAGATACCGGACATTGCGGACACTGCATAGTCTGTAAAGGTTTTGGATTTTCTAAAAAAACATGCGCTGGCAGGGAATGATATTTTTCAGCGACTTACAAATTTTGTTCTTCCCCGTATTTACGATAAAAGGAACAAAGTGGATAACCACAGCTTCAAAACTAAAAGAAACAGGCATAGCACCCGAGATTGAAGATAAACAATCTGAGGATAAAATAAAAGCGGAAACCAAAGACGAAAAATACCTGAACTTAGGCTGGCTGTACTTAGAGGTTGAAGGACCACACAACATAGACAAAAACAAATTTAAGATACCAAAATTTGGAAAGTTTAACTTAAAACCTGAAGATGTAATCGTCGTGCCTGAAAGTTTATTCGCCCACATAGTGAACTCAAATTTAGAAGTGAGAACTTCTGTGGCCATAGACCCCATCACCGGAGCAGCAAAAGAGAGAGCACTATTTACATCTGAAGCTATCCCGAGAGGAACGATATTACACGGCACGATAAGAATCTTTAATAAAAAAGCATTTGAAGGGAAGAAAAATGATGAAAGTAATTCGGAAACTCTTCCGGAAACAAAATATTTAATCGAGGCTTTAAAAGAAAGCAGACATTTCTACGAAACTCTTGGAATAGGTGGCATGACTACAAGGGGTTTCGGGAGATTAATCATAAACTCTAACGAATTTGAAGGAGGTGAAAGCAGTGGAAACCGCAAATAATAAAGGCAAAAACATAGAAGCCTTAACAAGCAGAATAGCCTACGAAATAGTCAGTAAAGGAATTTTAAACGAAAGCGAGATAAATAAACTGCTTGGAGTTTTAACAAACAACGGTGTCTATGCAATGTGGGTGTACGCTCAGGCAAATTTTAAAAACGGAAAAACCAACAAAAAAGCCAATAAAAAATTCTGTGAGTTCTTAATAAAAATTCTCCGGCTTGACACTTTTATATCAAAAAAACTAAATGTTAACGACATCCATGCAGATGATGAAACTAAATACGCAGAAATACTTAAACTGGCAGACGAATATTTCTCCAAAATATCCGAGAACCTTCCCCAGCTTTTACTTCTGAAACAACTTCTGGAAAAAACACTAACTTATGCAAGATACCATGCAAAAGCATCAGGAGATAAAAAATGAAGTGGTATAAGCTGATTTTTGAACAGGTACAGCCGATTCACGTTGGAAAACTCAACTGGGGAGTGGTATCTGAAACAGAAATATTTATTCCCGGACAAACCATGTGGGGTGCCGTTGTCAACGCGTATTTATGTAAAAATAAGCATTCTGAAATAAAGACCGTCCAGGAGAACTTTGAAACTATAACAAATTTCTTTCCATCTTTTGATGAAGAAAATATTTTAGAACCTGCCTATAAGGACGGAGAATTTGCATACAAAACAAAAAAAAGCTTAATAACAGAAGAAAAATTCAGGATTTATTTTGTAAGTGCTGACTTCAAAACATCTATAAATCCGTTTACTGTGACGGCTAAAGAAGAGCAGCTGTATGAAATTGAATACATTTTGCCGAAGCCGAAAAGAGAATTTTTAGAAGATGCAAAGCAATTGGGTTTCAAAGAAAATCTCTACTGGATAGGTTTAATAAAATTAAAAGAAGACGACATAAAAGAAGTATTCGAAAGAGGAAACTTTGAAATCTTTGTAGGCGGAGATGCAAGATACGGCTACGGCTTGATGAAACTAAAGAAATATAAAGAGGCAGAAGAAAAAGAATTACAAAAATGGAACTTAAATGACGATGGGAAGTTCAATCATGATAGCAAAACACCTTTAAAAAATTTTTTAGAATTTAGTAGCGGCATAAAGTTCAAAGGGGATATCAAACTTATTCCCGAAATGGATTTTTCTCAAAACACTTCTTCCGTAAAAAATGCAAAATTTTACATAGCAATAGGAAGTATGCTGGAAAACAATCCCCCTCATGATTTAATTTTAAAAAAAGGGAAATTTATTCTGGAGTCTTAAATGATAGAAGCAATTTATAACCTTGGAAAAATTTTAATGCAGGATGACGGCAATTCCGGCAAAGTAACGCCAGAGCCGGTCAGCGCAGACAGATTAATAATCATAAACCTTGATAAGGATGGAAAGCTTATTAACGTTACAGATACAAAAAATGTATCCGAATACGAAAAAAAACTGCTTTATAAAAGAGTAAGAGCCTCCAGGCGATGCAATTCCTGCACTCCCACATTCTTTCTGAACATAAAAGAACCGCAAAAAAGCATAACCTGCTTAAAGTCCATATTTAACTGGATGAAAAACTATAACAGTTCGGTTAAAGAACCAGAAGACTATGAAGCAATTCTCAAAGCACTGAAAAGTTACCTGAAAGACTTTCCTCCGCAAAGCAGAGAAAAGATTCTTCTTACCGTTACCGTGGACGGGAATTTCCCCTCAGAAATTCCGGAGATAGTTAGTGCATTTGAAACCGGCTATGTTCAAGAACTTGGATTTAACGAAATCGGAACATGTTCTCTGTGCGGCAGCACTACCAGAATTACAGGGAAAAAGTCCCCCTTTGCCTTTTACACACTTAATAAAGTAGGCTACATTTCAGGCTTTTCAATTAAAAATCACGGGAAAGGATTCCCGATATGTTTTGAATGTTTCAAAAAGCTGGAAAAAGCCAAACAGTACATATCAAGCAAAAATTTTATTTTAACCAAAAACGCTCCCAGATACTGGCTCGTTCCAGGTGTTATTTTTGACACAGAAATCTCTGGTAGTAACTCACTCAAAGAACTCATTGAAAACATTTACGACCTGGAATACATGAAAAAGTATCTTCATTTAACAGAAACGGAACATCAAAAACTTGCAGATACAGAAGAAGATATTCTGGACATACTGAAAGAGCTTGAGGACTATCTCACATTCCACTTTATTTTTATTGAAAAGAACCAATCTCAGGAAATCATTAAACTGCATATCCAGGACATCTATCCTTCAAGAATAAAAAAGCTTTTTGAAGCCAAAACCCACGTTGAAAAGAACCTGGAACTTAAAAGAGAATTCACTTTCGGCACTTTAGGTCAGTTTTTCTGGAAATGGGATAAGCACTCTAAAAGGAAAGACCTGCAGAAATATTTCCTTGATCTCATTGACCGGATATTTCGGGAAGTCCCTTTCTCAGAAGCCCTGCTCATAAAGTTCTTGCTTAATGGAATAAGACGAGCTTACCTTGACGAAGAATACGATAAATTAACAGCACTAAATGCTTTAGCATCGTTCCTGTTTGTTAAAGCAACTACGGAGGGAATAATGGAAACTATCAAAACCGACGACGTCAGGAATTTATTAGAAACTCTACCTCTGCTAAATACACCGGAAGCAAAAGGATTATTTGTCCTCGGAGTCCTGACACAGCGCCTGATTGACAAGCAGGCTGGAACCAGAAAAGGCAACAAACCTTTCCTTAAAAAACTTTCCAGCTTTAAACTGGACCAGAGAGGCTTTGAAAAATTGATGCCTGAACTGAGAGACAAAATGGAAGCCTACGAAATTTTTGGAAAATTTGAAAGGGAACTGTTTGACCTAGCTTCAGAATGTTTTGCTAAAGCCAACCAGCCCTGGAAACTTAATGTTGAAAAGATGAACTTTGTATTTGCAGTCGGCATGGGAATGAAAGACAAAATCTACAATAAAAAATTTGAGAACAAAACTGATGGAGGTAAATCATGATTAGAAACCGCCGTGAGTATCTTTTTTTCTACGATGTAACCGATGCGAATCCCAACGGCGACCCAATGGATGAAAACAAGCCGAGAATTGATGAAGAAACAAAAATCTGCCTCGTAACAGACAGCAGACTGAAGAGGATAATCAGGGACGAACTGGCAGACATGGGTGAAGAAATCTTCATAAGGGAAGAAAGGAAAGAAGACGGAAAATTAAAAACAAAAGAGGAACTGTTAAAAAGTTACAACAAAGGAGATTACAACGAAATCCTTAAAAGATGCATAGATATAAGACTCTTCGGCGGAACGTTTGCTATCGGAGACAATGCTAAAAGCTTTACAGGACCTGTCCAATTTAAATTCGGAAGAAGTCTTCATAAAGTAGATGTAAAACTTATCAAAGGAACCACTGTTATGCCGTCAGGAGAACAAAGAGGACAGGGGACAATGACAGATTTTTACATAATTCCCTATGGACTTTTCTGTTTCTACGGAATAGCCAATGAAAAAGCATCAAATGATACACAGCTGACCGACGAAGATCTGGAAAAAATGACAGAAGCACTATGGAAAGGAATAAAAGAATCAACAGATGTAATTTCCCGTTCCAAATTTGGACACATGCCGAGACTCTTAATAGAGATTATCTACAAAGAAGGTGAAAAGTTCCACATTGGAGAACTTAACAAAAGAGTTTCTATAAATAAGCCAGAAGCCCTTGATGATCTTGCAATAAGAGATATTGAAGAGTTTGAACTTGATCTTTCAAAACTCAAGGAAGCAGTACAGAAGCACAAAGACAAAATAGAAAAAGTTTACTACTGTATAGATGAAAGAGTTAAACTCACCGAAGGTTCCGCACTGGACGAAGTTTTTGAAAACATCACTCTGGAGAAGTTTCCATGGCTTGCAGAATAATTGCTTTTGATATATGGGGAGAATTGGCACACTTCAGGCGGTTTTTTACTACTTCTTCTCCCCTCACTTTCTCTTTTCCGCCGCCAACAACCGTTAGGGGAATAATCGGAGCCATTTTAGGACTTCAAAAAAACGAATACATAGAAATTACAAATCGACTAAGTATCGGAATATATATCACTTCCCCTATCAGGAAGCTAAGAACCGGGCTAAACATAATTTTTACCAAGAGAAACGATGGGAAATTTGAACCAACGCTTTTTAAAGATAAAAAGGGAAATGATAAAAAAAATGTTAGAACGCGAATTCAAGTAGAATTCCTGAAAGATCCTGGTTACAGGATTTTCGTAGCCGGTGACGAAAAACTTCTTGACTCCCTTTTGAACTATCTACCTTACCACAAGACAGAATACACTGTTTCCCTTGGTCTTTCTGAATGCCTTGCCGACTTTAAATTTACAGGTGAATTTACCGCTGAAGAAGTAGAAGAAACGAGCGAAATACATTCAGTAATACCAACAAGAAAAATAAAAAACATCAGCTTAAGCAACCAGATCAAACTGGCTAAAGAGAGAATTCCCATATATATGAACGCAGAAAGAATTGTTCAGGAATATGACAATATTGTATTTGAAACCAGCGGTAAACCAATTAAGGGAGCTTTTAAAAATGTCTTCCACATTAAAGAAACTGGAGAAAACATTCACCTGTTTACTGTCCCATCCCAACAAATGTCTAAAAGATCATTTGAAAAAGACGCAAAATCTGGTTGAAAAATACTTTCCTTATAACGACAACACGGCTAAAGAACTTGCCGCTTACGCTGCAAGGTTCCACGATGCAGGTAAAGCAACATCGTTTTTCCAGGAATACATAAAAGGAAACGGAAAATGGTCAAAAGAAAAGAACCATTCACTCCTCTCTGCTGTTATTCTTTATTACTATTTGAGAAAAATTAGAGGTATAAGTCCTTTACAGGCATTTCTTTCTTTTCTCGCAGTAAAAAAACACCATTCATTTCCGGAAGACACGTTTGAAAACGGCGGTATAATCAATGACATAGAACTGATAAAAAAACAACTTAATGCTATTTCAAAAGATAATATCAAAGAACTTGGAATTCCTGTTACTGTTCAAGAAGTAAAAGAATCCATCAATGACATAATCAAAGAATTAAAATATTTCAGAAGTCTAAGGAGATTTAAAAGAAATTTTGGAGAAATAGAGAACTTTTCAATATATACAACTTTTTTATCAATATATTCCTCTCTTCTTTTCTCCGATAGAAAAGATGCTGTTGATGCTCCTGAAGTAAGTTTCCCGGACATTCCTTATGAAAAGTTTAAAAATTTGATTGATTCCATTCCTTTAAAACGGCCAATAGATGAAAAAAGACAGGAAGCAAAAGAATTTGTGCTTTCTAAAGAATTCAATCTGAAACAGCGAATCTACTCAATAAATCTCCCAACGGGTTTAGGAAAAACTTACACGGGATTTTTACAGGCACTCAAAATGAAAAAAATTCTAAAGGGAAAAACGGGCAAAAGTTTCAGGATAATATACGCACTACCGTTTATTTCCATTATTGACCAAAACTTCGAGGTACTAAAAGAAAAACTTGAACAAATTATAGACAGCACAGATTCCAGACTGATTTTAAAACACCACTACCTCAGCAACTTTGAATATTTAACTAACAATTCTGAAATCCTTCCTTTTGACATCGCAAAAGTATTAACAGAAGGTTGGGAAAGTGAAATTACTATTACCACAATAGTGCAAATATTTAATGCAATCTTTCCAAAAAACCGAAGTCAGGCACTTCGCTTTTCCAGACTTCAGAATACCATAATTATTCTTGATGAAATTCAAACTATACCTGTTAAATATTGGAAAATTTTTAATGAAATCATTGAGGATTTATCAAAAAAACTTGATTTCTACATAATATTTATGACAGCAACAAAGCCAACAATATTTAGCAACCATACAGAACTTGCAGGTGGAAAATTTTTTACAGGACTCAACCGATACGAAATAGAAATAGATCTGAAAGAACGTACCATAGAAGAATTTTTAGAAAAAATTGACATTAACATTGAGAAAAGTCATTTGTTTATCCTTAACACAGTAAAGTCCTCCCAGGAAATTTATAAAAAGTTAAGTGAAACAATCAACGGAGAAATTGAATACCTGTCAAGAGCAATTACACCATTTGAGAGGAGGGAAAGGCTCAAAAAAATTAGAGAGGGAAAAGTTAAATATCTAATTTCCACTCAAATTGTAGAAGCAGGAGTTGACATAGATTTTGATGTAGTTATAAGAGATTTTGCTCCTTTTGATTCCCTTAATCAATCAGCAGGAAGGTGCAACAGAAACGGAGAAAAAGCAGGACTGTTTAAAATCATAAAATTAATTGATGAAAATAATCAACGTCCATACTGGAGCTACATATACGATCCCATCCTTTCTTCAGCCACTATAGAAATCCTAAAAGATAAATACCGTCTAACAGAAGAAGAATTTATAAAATTGACTGAAAAGTATTTCAATCTTGTTAAAGACAGAGCCGCAGACGAAGCAAAAACTGTAAAACCTTTTTTCGAAGCTGTTAAGTATCTACGATTTCAACCCATGGAAAATTATAGATGCAGGGAAAATGAAAAATTTATTTGCGACATGAACCTTATTGAAGAAGACTGTGGAGAGGAAATTTTTGTTCAACTTAATGAAGAAGCGGTTGAAATATGGAATAAAATGATAGAAATTGTCACAAAGTTAAAAAAAGGAAACCGTGAAGCATTTAAAGATTACCTGCAAATTAAGGAGAAGTTCTACGATTTCGTAATAAAGGTGAACTTAAACAAAAAAATACCAATACCGATATCAAAAGAGCTTGGTTTTTACTTCATTCCAATAGAAGAATTAGACAATTATTATGATAAAACAGGACTTAAAGAACCTAATCTAATCTGGTAAGATGGAATTAGAGAAAATTTTTGTAAACGGAACACTCATCTGGTATTACTACATTTGTAAAAGAGAGGCATGGCTAATAGCCCATAGAATAGAAGCAGAGCAGGATAACGATTTCATCGCCGTCGGAAGGCTGATTCACGAAAAAAGATATAAGAACAAAGCAAAAGAGCTGTTGATAGACAATAAAATAAAAATAGACCTTATTGAAAACAGAAAAGTGATCGGCGAGATTAAGAAAAGTTCAAGGTTTTTAAAAAGTGCAAAGATGCAGCTTGCATTTTATCTGTATTACATAAAAGAACAGAAAGGGGAACTTTTAACGGGAGAGCTTTTCATTCCCGAAGAGAGAAAAAGAATACAGGTTAAACTGAGCAAAAAGCTTGAAGAAGAAATCAAAAAGACCATAAAGGAAATAGAAAGGATAATTGATCTTCCCCATCCTCCGCCGGCTAAAAAAATCAGATTTTGCAGAAACTGCGGATATAGAGAATTTTGCTGGAGTTGAAGATGAAACAGCCCTTAACAATATTCAAAAGCGGAACAATAAAAAGGGAACAAAACACAATATTTTTTATTGAAGACAAAGGTAGAAAGCATGTAATACCCGTTGAAGCCATATCCGAAATTGAAATTTTCGGTGAAGTCACCCTTAACAAAAGGGCTCTGGAATTTTTCTCAAAAGCCAAAATACCAATTCACTTTTACAACTACTACGGATATTACGTCGGGACATACTATCCGAGAGAACACCTGAACTCGGGATATGTAATATTGAAGCAGGCGGAACACCATCTTGACCCCGACCTCAGACTTTTCCTTGCAAAAATGTTCGTTTATGGAGCCTACAGAAACATAAGACAGAATCTCAAAAACTATGACCGTGACAAAAGTGTAGAAGAAATAGATGCTTTCGCAGACAAAATAGAAGACACGAAGAACATACAAGAACTAATGGCTCTTGAAGGTAACATAAGAGAAACCTACTATAAAAACTTTAGTAATATTCTAAAGCAATTTAATTTTGATAAGAGGCAGAAAAGACCTCCCGATAATGAAATCAATGCCTTGATTAGTTTTGGCAACACGCTCCTTTATACAAAAGTTCTATCGGAAATCTATTTTACCCATCTTGATCCCCGTATAGGGTATCTTCACCAGACAAATAACCGGAGTTTTACTTTAAATCTCGATATTGCTGAAATCTTCAAACCCATCATCGTTGACAGAGTTATTTTTTCCCTTGTAAACAAAAAAGTAATAAACAAAAAACATTTTGAAATTGAAGCCGGAACTTGCTTTTTAAACGAAGAAGGTAAAAGAATATTCGTAAAAGCCTTTGAAGAACGCCTCAAAAACACGATAAAGCACAGAAAGTTAAACAGAAAAGTTTCCCTGCAAAGACTCATAAGATTGGAATGCTACAAACTGATTAAACATCTTATAGAAGATGAAGTCTATGAACCTTTTATAACGAGGTGGTGATGTTTGTAATTTTAGTCTATGATGCCGGTGAAAAAAGGGTGCAAAAGTTTTTAAAAATATGCCGCAAATACCTTGTTCACGTCCAAAACTCTGTATTTGAAGGAGAACTAACGGAAGCAACACTGAGAATGCTTACGGAAGAACTTAAAACGATAATGAATGATGAAGAAGACTCCGTTCTAATCTACAAATTTCGGACAAAAAAATATTACGAAAGAATAAGCATAGGAATAGAGAAACCGTCCCACGAAAGTTTCATGTTTTAAGCATGTGTCGGGAATCAATTTTTAGACCGAAATGGTTTAAACACCATAGTCTCAATGGTTTCAAAACCATATATTAGAAGTTAATAATTATTTTAATCAGCATCACCGACACTTGACACCACACATTAACCGATGCTAATATGAATATAAATCTTGACGTTCTTTGAAAAAAGAATAAGTTTTAAAATAGGTGTTTTAAGCGTACCTCTAAGGAATTGAAACCAACAAGAAGAGCAGGTGAGGGCGAAACAATTCCAGGTTTTAAGCGTACCTCTAAGGAATTGAAACCAGATGAGCTTGGCTACGATTTAGAACAGGTAGCCTGGTTTTAAGCGTACCTCTAAGGAATTGAAACAAGTAGGTGCCGCTGTAGGTGTCTGCATTCCTGCCGTGTTTTAAGCGTACCTCTAAGGAATTGAAATTACTTTTCGTTTTAAACTGGTAAAGAAAAAGATGAGAAATTTGTTAGTTTATACTAATAGTTGAATCATGCCAGACTCAGGTTAAATTTTATTAGTAAGCGGTGGTGAAAGCCAGAAAGTCGCCCTGGCTGGCTGGGCGGGTCCTCCTGAGTGGAGGATTCGTTCTATGGAGGCGGTGGGCGTCCTCCCACCACCTAACTTAGTTTAATTTACATTTCAATTAACGGGGATATTTTAGATTTAGGATTTCTATAAACCCAGAGAAAGGTGGAAATCTTATACCGGAGTGGAAAATGAAAATTATCAAAAATCCTGCCACGGTAGAAGATAGGGATTTGGCAAGGGCTTACAAGATAGCTTTAAAGTTCTTTGCAGAAAGGGGTTTCAAGGTAAAAAAAGTAAGGATGGGTATTTCTCCTTTTGCCCCTACTCATAAAAAATCAATGATAGTCGAAATTTCGCCGTTTCCCAAACACATTGTTGATCTTGTTCATCTAAAGCAAGACCTACAAAAAAGAATAGGTAAGAAAGTTGGGGTTACCCTGGTATGAAAAAAATTTCCTGACAAAAATTTAAAGCATACCTCTAAAGAACGGAAAATTGTTGTGAATTTCACAGGGTTTGACGCCGCAGAAAAAAGTAAAAGAGAAACTTGCCGGGGCGATAGAAAAAAACTTAAAGAGTAACCACATAAGCTGGGAGCAAAACTGCCACCTGATGACCCATTCTCCCCCAACCAATTTAACCACCATTCAACAGTAAGAGCGATTTTTAAAGGTTCCAATGAGGCGAAAAAGATTAGGAAAAGGAAACCAAAAGACATTTCGCCGGTTCCTGAAAGATTTGACGCAAGTCCATTGGAAAGCTGGTGGAAGTTAACGGACTCTATGGCCAGGAGAATCGTAGAATACGGAGCGAAAGATGAGGTTCTGGAAAAGGCTAAGAAGCTCTGCCAGAAAAACTTTGCCGATGAGTGCCCAGAGTGGGAAGAGGTTAAGAGGTTGATTGAGAAATACAACAGAAGACGAGAAGTTTTGAAGAAACTTATTGGAGAGGAACGCACTCCAAAGGTCAGGCTTATAGACGGCCGGATTGCTGATGTCAAAAAAGGGCAGGTTATGGAGCTATTTGTGCATGAAAGAACGCAGAAATGGGTAAGGAGTAAGGTTGTTGAGGTGTTTGAGGATGAGCTTGGTAATAAGTATTACCTAACTGACTATCACTTACGTCATATTACTCAAGGAAAGCGCTGGAAAAAGTTTGTTCAGGTAGGGATTGATAGTAAAGCAAAATTGCTTTCTTGGATAAGAAAAATTATCAGAGAGCCACAAGTGATAGTTTATGATGTTCGTGAAAATGCAGTATATTTTGGAAGAGAGAAAGATAATAAGATTGTTATTTTGTCTCTTGCTGGAATTGATACCTTGAGAATTATGACAGCCTTTCCTAAAGAACATATATTTGAAAACAGGCAAAGGCTGAAGGTTCTATTTTCGGAGATAGAAAGATGGAAGTGAAATTGTCCTTTGAAGACAAAGAACTGGGCTTTGTATTAGAATCAGCCCTGGAAGGGGAGGGGATTGATTTTTCCGGCGAATTTGGTGACGCCATTTATGATTTGGATGGGCACGTTGTTTACTATGATTACATGTTTCGCTCTCTCAATGGAGAGGGTAACATCTTTAAAGAGCTGGAAAACTTGGTAAAAGATACTACACTTTTTGAAAACCAAATCAAAGGTCGTTACACCGTTCCAGAACTCGGCGTAGAAAACGCCACTTTCAAAGAAGTTCTTGAAGCAGTGAAGAGGTATTACGAAGCTAAACTCTCACAAAAATGGCCTGCTAAAACATTTTAATCTACCTCGAAGAAATTAAAATTATACTCACTATAATTATTTAAGAAAGGTGGAAATCCTATGCCGGAGCGGAAAATGAAAATTATCAAAAATCCTGCCAAGGTAGAAGATAAAGACCTTAAAAGAGCCTATGAACTTGCTTTAAAGTTTTTAGAAAGTGAAAGGTATAAAATAGAAAAAGTTAAAATGGGCATTTCACCTTTCGCACCAACTTACGAAAAGTTTATGATTATTCATATAACACCATTGCCTAAAAAAATATCTGAACTTATAGAGTTAGAAGACAAACTTCAGAAAAAAGTAGGAAAAGAGGTGGGAATTTCTTTATCATGAAATTTCTCCCTTACAAATCACAAAACCATGCAAAAGTCTTCCATAATCTTTGTAAGGAATGATAAAATATTTTAAAATTGCTTCGGACCCGGAGAAAAAGTTGAAAACAAAGAGTGAAAAATTAGGCAACATTGAAGAAAAACTAGTTACATTACTGGTTTCAGGAGTTACCGTTTATATCATTTTTTTTGAATTTCCATGTATCTATCTATATAAACATGAATACATTACGCCGGAACAATATGACCGCTGTCTTTACTCCACACCTGATAGATACAGATTCACACTTCTCATATCTTCTCACCTCATCATAGCATTTTTTTCGGTTTTATACTTATACAAAGTTTACAAAGCTGGCCAAAAACGGCTGGTAATTAGTTGTTTATTCTTTTATGCATTTCTTATTATTATTTATATCCCAATTTCACTTATTTTAAAAAGTAAAAACGAGCATCTAAAGCATCTAAAGAAAGTTAAGAAAATAACCATAAAAGCAGGTCTTCAAGGCTGGATTTTCGGTAAGGCAGCGGCGTAAGAGTACCATGATATCTTTTTAAGGATACAAAGAAACCTTTAACCGCAGTAGTATCCGACCATCCGGCCAGTTATTTTTATCCTTTTACCTTCAGAAACTTTATCCTTTAAAAGAACGGCGAGATTTACGCCTTCCGTTTCTAAAACTGTACTGAACAGTTCCTGATTATCCAAATTGACAGCAGCCGAAGATACTGCCCTTCCGATTACGGTGTATCTATCTTTTGATATATGCAAAATCGCACTCCTAAAAAACTCTTCCGGATTTCTGCGAACTTTCTTTAAAAGCAACGTGCGTTATCAATGTTTAAAACCTTTTCAAGTCTATCTATCGCCTTTCCGTGTCCCTTTAGCGCAAGTTTCAAAAGACGAATAACACGGCTGTCCTCTATTGGCGACGACGGTTCTTCAACCTTTTCAGCCACGCCGTCCGCAAATATTGCTACTTTTACAGGAACCTCCCATTTCAATGCTTTTGGCAGGTCACAGATATTGGCAAGTGTAAATGAATAGATATTACCCGATTCCACTTCCACCGCTTCCGCTAAAAGTGTAAAATCCGAAAAATCCTTGATTTTAAATAAGAAATCTTCGAACAACATCTCCGTACCGCTTTTAAACCCTGCAAAGCATCCGAGATAATTTTCATCCCACTTCCTAAAAATGTTACGACTTTTTTTTTAAGAGAAAGTAAGTAATAAAAGAGAACTCATCAACTTCAAACTTTTTGCCGATTAGCAACTCTCCCGTATCAAGTAGATCTTCAAATATAAAATATTTGCCTTATAACAGAACCTGTTTTTTATTTCGGAAGCAATGAGAAAATTAGATTTCATAAATTTCCCCGGAAAAAGGGGGCAAGCCCCCTTTATTTAAGCAGAATGAATTTCAAGAGCACTGAAGAAATAAGGAATCTCGTAGGCCGCTGATTCCGGTGAGTCTGATGCGTGAACGGCATTTCTTCCTACATCAGTCCCGTATTTACTTCTAATTGTTCCTTCAGCAGCTTTTGCCGGATCTGTTGCACCGATAATTTCTCTAACCTTTGCAATGGCATTTTCACCTTCAAAAACCATAGGAACACAGGGACCGGAAGACATGAAGTCTGTAAGTTCATCGTAGAAAGGTCTATCCTTGTGAACGATATAGAATCCCTTTGCCTCTTCTTTTGACATGTGAATCATTTTGAGAGCTATCAGTTTCAGGTCATTTTCCTGTAAGATTTTGATAATGTCACCGACAGCGTTTTTCTTAACAGCATCCGGCTTTACGATAACAAGTGTTCTTTCAACTGCCATCCTGAACCTCCATATTTTTTGTTGTGAGATTATACCCGAATTAATGGGAAGAAGAAATTGAAACTTTTACCTTTCCATCTGATTAAGGAAAACTCTAAAAATATCAATATCCTCTGGCGTTGTAATTTTTATATTTCTGTAATCCCCCTTTATTGCAACAACCGTATAACCGTAACGCTCAAGCAGAGAAGCATCGTCTGTTCCCCAGAAGCCCTCTTCGGCTGCTTTTCTATGACACTCAATTAAAACTTCAAAGTTAAAAAGCTGCGGTGTTTGAACAAGGATCAACTTCTCCCTGTTGAGGGTCTCTTTAACAAGAAAATCGCTTCCTTCAAGGGAAGCTCCCACAGCCTTTACCGTGTCCTTTGGTTTTACTGCAGTTATTACTCCCTCCACTCCGTACTCCTGATATGCCGACACAAGTTCATCTATCATCCTTTTTGTTACAAGGGGTCTCACGCCATCATGAACGACCACCTCTGAACATCTACCGTCTATGTACTTCAAACCGTTGAAAACAGATTCCTGCCTTTCGCACCCTCCGGGGATAACTGCCTCAACCTTTGAAAAGTCCTTTACTCTGAGCTCCATTTCCGGAATGGACTCTTCAGGTGCAACGACAACAATTTTATCTATAAATGGACTCTCTTCAAAAGGTTTTAGAGTAAACTCTATAATAGCCTTTCCACCCACTTCTATAAACTGCTTTTTTCCTCCAAACCTTTTCCCTCGCCCGGCAGCAGGAATAATTGCGTATCTCACTTCACAACCTCTTTTGGCTTAACAAATATTATCTTTCCCGAAGATGTTTGAAGAACGTTGTTTACCACAGCCCTTATCCTGTGCCCTATGTAGGCTTTACCTCCGTCAACAACCACCATCGTCCCGTCATCAAGATATCCCACTCCCTGTCCCTTCTCTTTTCCTTCTTTCATAACAAAAACGACCAATTCTTCACCAACTGCCACAACAGGTTTAAGGGCGTTCGCAAGATCATTAACGTTCAAAATCTCAACACCCTTTATAGAAGCAACCTTGTTCAGGTTGTAGTCTGTAGTTATAAGCTTTGCCTTTAAAAGCCTGCACAGTTCCACGAGCTTTGCGTCAACCTCTTTTATCCTTGGAAAATCCCTTTCGTATATTTCAACCGGCGGATTTTTGATCCCCTTAAGCAGAGAAACCTGCTCAAGTCCTTTCTTACCTTTGGTTCTAACATTCGGGTCAGTTGAATCGGACAGGTATTGAAGTTCTTCAAGAACAAATCTCGGAATTACTATCTTTCCTTCAACGAACCCCAATTTTATAACTTCAACAATCCTTCCATCTATCAAAGCGCTTGTGTCAAGAACCTTAATTGTTGCGTAAAGACCCGTTTCTCCTTTCCATATCTCGGAAAGGGGCTTATCACCTATCATTTCAAGAAAAGCAAAACCAAACAGGTAGGGAAGTGTCAGGTAGAGAATTTCCTGAAGATAGGGAAAATTGGTAAAAACAGCATACAGGGATATGGTTATTCCCTTTGCAAGGTACAGACCTAAAAAGAAACCTGCAGAAAATACTAAAAGTCCCCTGATTTTAAACTTCTTCTGGTGAAAGACAAAAGTGTAGAGCAAAACAGCAGCAGCAGTTATAAGAATGCCTATAAACATGGATTGAGTAGC
>NZ_JALVIW010000109.1:0-2274 GCF_027028515.1 Desulfurobacterium sp.
TGATGTGACGCTTTATGGTGTCAGGAAAGCTGAAAAGAGAGTTTTTGAATTCAGTATTGCACGTTCTTACCTGAAGCATTCCATTTTTTCGTTTGCTGCTGTTCGGGAACTGGAGGATCCGAAAGCCCATCCGATAGGATCAGGTTATATCTATGATGTTGAATTTGCCTCAATTCTCAATCCTTGGGGTATAAATAAAGGCGAGGGGGACTTTTTCGACTACTGCACTGAAAAAGCAAATGAGAAAGCACAGGAACTTGTAGGAGTTAAACCTTTCTGCGGGCGTGGAATTCTTTGTTTTTCCAATCGGGGATGCTCTTACAGAGAGAGCAGTAAGAAATATTTCACCGTTCTGAAATTCTCTCATAAAGGGATTTTATCTGTAAAGGTTGTTTCGCATAGAAAAAAAGCACTAAAAGAGTATATTGCCGGATTACAAGAGTCTCTTGAAACAATGAAAAGCGTTCTCTCTGACTTGAAGAAGGAGAAGGGCCGAGAAGATGATGTGAAGGAGTTTTCAAAACAGGTTGGCAGAGTGGAAAATAAAATTAAAGAGCTGAAAAAGGAGTATGAGGAAATTAACTGACAGAGGGGATTTACTCTTTTTTAAGTGTCAAAAGGGTTTGACCCGAATAAAAAGAAAAAAGTCAATAGCGGAGATAACATGAGCTCCCCCCTCATTAGACGGGGTGTCGTTTGTAATAAACGGTCCCAAAGTTAGATTATTAATTTTTAGAAATTTTTAACTTAAAAGGAGGAAAAGCTCATGTTACTTAACACTAGCAGTCTTTGTAATGAAAGTCAAATCGCAAACTACATAACAATCGGAATTGACCAGGGGGATTCGATGTGGGTGGTTACCGCTCTTGACCGTGAAGACGGGAAATACAGCAGATATTGCTTCTGGGGGAAGAAGAAAGAAAGTGATACATACGATAAGATCCGTGAGATAAAGAGCAATACAAATAAATCTGTCTCTGTATGTTATGAAGCTGGAAGGTGTGGTTTTACTCCGGGCAGGTTTTTCAACAGTATAGGCTGTGAAACAAGAATTCTTCCTGTTAACAAGATCGAAATTATAAGTTCGGGAAAGAAGGCCAAGACTGATAAAATTGACAGTCAGTTTCTGGCTGAAATAAGCCCTCTTGATCCGCGGATTCCGAAAGTATGGATTCCTACAGTTGAGCAGGAATGCAAACGCCAATTACCACGTGAAGAACAAAGAATCAAAACAGATATCGCCCGTAATAACAATCGGATCATTTCGATTTTAAAGAGATGGCCGATCCCGGACATATCAACACATCACAGTGCTCAATACTGGCGTTCAGCAATAAAAGAGTGGAGACGTCTCAAAATTATACCAAGCCTACTTCCTGAATCTGAACTTTTACGCATTGAGCAAATGGTTGATGAATTAGAAGTTTTTGAGAAAAACCTAGCTAAATGGCAGAAGTATATTATTGAAACAGAAAAGAAAGAACGCGAAGAAGCAAACAAAAGAAATGAAAAATACATTATAGACCGTCTCAGGGAATATCGCGGAATTGGTGAAGTTATTTCCAGAACATTCTGCTGGGAAATATGCGATTTCAGCAGGTTTAAAAACGGTAAACATTTTTCTTCTTATCTTGGGTTGACTCCTACTCCGTTTTCAAGCGGTAAAATGTTCAGAGAGCAGGGTATAAGCAAGCAGGGGAATCCGGAACTGAGAAGGCTTGCAATTCAATTAGCCTGGCTCTGGTATCACTGGCAGCCGGAATCAGCTATATCAAAAAAATGGAAAGACCGACTGAAGCAGAAAGGTCGTCAACGGAAAACTGCTATTGTAGCAATGGCACGTCAGCTGATGGTTGCTTTGTATAGATTTATTGTCTTAGGCGAGGAAATAGAAGGAGCAGTGAAGAATAGATGATATTCAAGGAAGGAGGAACCCCTCGTGTCACACCTTGTGAAGAAACGATGTCGTAGATTGAGGCCCTTCTTCCTTTTTTTAAAAATATTGAGGTTATAAAATCAGACAAATAGAGGAGTAATAGAATAACAGAATTTTAATTTTAAGGGTAAGGTCACCCTGACATTTAGACCTTGACTGGGCTTAATGCCAATCGACAAATTGCGTAGAATAGGAACCTTTATTTTCCGTGAACCGAATAATGGTTATACTATAAATCCGGTAATTAAACCGGTTATCGATAGAAGGCTGGAACTCTTGGATATCCAAGAACACTCCGAAAATCGCGGAAAAACCTGTAATTAAAGTTCTATTTGAGA
>NZ_JALVIW010000110.1:0-47857 GCF_027028515.1 Desulfurobacterium sp.
TTCTTGAAGCGGGCGGTTACATATTTAACAGTGGCGGAAAGAGGGTAAGACCGGGGTTAACAATCCTTTCGGGGAAGCTTTTTAATCCTGACGATAGCCGTTTAATTCCTGTTGCTATAGCCATGGAGTATATTCATACCGCTACGCTACTTCATGATGATATTGTGGACGGTGCCTCCTTAAGAAGGGGTAAACCTTCCGCCAACGCAGTTTACGGTAATGATGTTGCCGTTTTGGTCGGTGATTACATGTTTGCTCAGGGTGTTTCAACATTTGCCACTTTTGGTGGCATGGAAGTTCTTCAAAGGGCTTTAGACGCGATTAGGGACATGTCAGAAGGGGAACTTAAGCAGCTTGAAGTTATTGGTAAGTTTGATTTAAGTGAAGAAGATTACTTTGACATAATTTACAGAAAGACGGCTTCTTTGCTCTCTACCTGCTGTGAAGCCGGAGCAATAGTTGGTGGTGCCAGTGAAGAAGAAAAGATTGCTATGAGGAAGTTTGGTAAATATATAGGTTATGCCTTCCAGCTTGTGGACGATGCGTTTGACTACATTTCAGATTCAGAGACCATAGGGAAACCTGCCGGAAACGATATCAGAGAAGGAAAAGTTACATATCCTTTAATCGCTGTTAGAAATAGCCTTTCGGAAGTTGAAAAGAAAGAAATTAATCATATTTTAAATAGAAGCAATCCTTGTGAGGAAGAAATAGAATATGTACGTATGCTGGTTGTGAAGAAAGGGGGGATAAGTCAAACGTTTGATATTGCTAAAAACTATATAGAAAAAGCAAAAGAGCTTCTTGGGGTGATTGAGGGCTCAGAGTATAAAGAATCCCTTTTAGAAATAGCGGACTTTATAGTCGCCAGAACGTTTTAAGGCGGTTTATAAGTTTTTTGGCTACCCAGGAGGGGCTGTCCCTTCTCCACACCTCCTTGACTAAATAGAGTCAGAGGTTGGGGCAGTCCCTTCTCTGCTGTTTACAATTTACATATTTTTTTGTAATTTTCAAGTTTTTAAGTAAAATTAAATCCTTATTTGTTTGAAATCCATATGAAACAGACGTTTGCTTTTGATGGTAGGTTCAGTGCCAGAAGGCATGATGGTACTTCCTCTCACTCCTTTGAACATTGTAACCACTTTAAGGCGAAAAATCTGTTTTCATTTTCGCTGATTATAATGACTGAAGAACAAACTGGAAGTTTTTTTCCTTCAGGGAGAGTGATTTTACCATGTATTTTATGCTGTAGTTTTTAAATTCTTTTAGAAGCCTCGGGTATTTTTTAGTTTTTGCGCTGGTTGTGGTAAAACTTGTAACGCTTACGATTGTTGTTTCTGAATATTTTAAGTAGTAGATATTTTTCAATGTCGGAAATGGTTGGTGCGGTATAGAGGAGATTGACTGCCATTTCACCTGAGATTGTTTTTCCAATACTATATCGGAGGTTGTGCTCATTTTAATGAGGGTAAAATTTTAAAATAAGAAATGTTTTAGAGAGGAGAGTTATGGTTTTTAGAGACAGAAGGGAAGCTGGGGAACTTCTTGCAAGGGCGTTGATTGAAAGATACGACGGAAAGCTTGTCAATCCTGTTGTTGTGGCTATTCCAAGGGGTGGCGTTGTTGTCGCAGAGCCGATAGCTAAAGCTTTAAGTGCGCCTCTCACTTTGACATTTCCAAGGAAGATAGGTGCTCCGTTTAACGAAGAGTTTGCGATAGGGGCAGTTACAGAGACGGGACACGTTCTCCTAAATCCCTCTATCACCGATGATGTAGCTGCAAGGCTTGGAATTACAAGGGAGTACATTGAGAAGAAGGCTCTTGAAAAGATAAGAGAGATTGAGGAGAGGAAGAGGAAGTTTGGCATTTCGGATATTGACCTTTACGATAGGGATGTTATCCTTGTAGATGACGGTATAGCAACCGGCTTAACAGTAAAGGCGGCTATTTCTGAAATACGTAGAGAACGTCCCTTGCGGATAATTCTTGCCGTTCCCGTTATGCCGGAAGATAAACTTGAGGAGTTTTCTTCTCTTGCTGACGACCTTGTTGTCCTCTATGCACCGGCCTTTTTCAACGCCGTTGGTCAGTTTTACCAGCGTTTTCCTCAGGTTGAAGATGAAGAAGTGATAGAGATTATCAGAGAGTTAAGAGAGAGATGAAGGATACGCTTTTTTCAAAGGGAAAGAGACCCCTTGCTGTGAGACTTCAGCCTGAAAATCTTAATGAGTTTGTTGGTCAAAAGCATATTGTAGGCGAGGGAAAACCTTTAAGGCGATTGATAGAAAGTGATGCCGTCAGATCTTCCATTTTCTGGGGTGAGCCGGGAACCGGGAAAACGGCACTGGCAAGACTGATAGCAAAGACATCTAACGCTGACTTTATAGAGCTTAACGCCGTTACCTCAAACATTAAGGAGATAAAAGAAGCCCTTGCAAAAGGGAGAAAGAATTTTGAGGTTGGCAGAAAAACAATCCTTTTCATAGATGAGATTCATCGGTTTAACAAGGTTCAGCAAGATGCTTTACTTCCTGACATAGAATCGGGCAACGTTATACTTATAGGTGCTTCAACAGAGAATCCCTACTTTTCTCTTGTTCCGGCTTTAAGATCAAGGGTAAAGCTTTACAGGTTTAATCCTCTTTCGCCTGAAGAGATAAAAACGCTGGTTTTACGTGCACTTACCGATAGACGGGGATTAAAAAGGCAAAATCTTTCCATATCTGACGGGGCACTTGAACTTCTTGCTAAACTCTCTGGAGGTGATGGCAGGAAGGCTTTAAACTACCTTGAAGAGATTGCTGCTTTAGTGCCTTCCGGTTCCAGGATAACGGAAGATACCGTTAAAGAGGTAGCTTTTGGTGAGAGTTCAAGGTATGGTAAGGGAGACTATCACTACGATGTTATTTCGGCCTTTATAAAGTCTATAAGGGGGAGTGACGTTGATGCAGCCCTTTACTATCTGGCAAGGATGCTTAAGGGCGGTGAAGACCCTGTATTTATCGCAAGGCGTCTTGTGATTCTTGCCTCTGAAGATATAGGGAACGCAAATCCTCAGGCTCTTCTGATGGCGAACGCCGCCATGGATGCAGTCTCAAAAATAGGAATGCCCGAAGCTGCTTTAACCCTTGCCCAGGTTACGATATATCTTTCAATGAGTCCAAAGTCAAACGCCGTCTATATGTCGATAAAGAGGGCTATGGAAGCGATTGAATCTGGTGATATTCTTCCTGTGCCGTTACACTTGAGAGATTCTCATTATAAAGGTGCAAGGGAGATGGGACACGGTAATGGTTACCTCTATCCTCACAATTTTCCCAAACATTACGTTAAGCAGAAGTATCTTGCTGAGGATAGAAAATTTTACTCTGATGACGGGATTGGATTTGAGAAACAGTTAAAACAGTGGCTGGAGGAGATGAAAAGTGTTGAGGATAACGGGAAAAACTGACGTTTACGGTATTTTTGGATTTCCGGTGAAACATTCTCTTTCGCCTCTTATGCAGACGGCAGCTTTTGAAGAGCTGGGAATAGATGCTGTCTATGTGCCGTTTGAGGTTAATCCTGATAATTTAGGTGGTGCCGTTTCCGGACTTCGTGCGATGAATATAAAAGGAATAAACGTTACGGTGCCTTTAAAGGAGAAGATTGTTCCGTTTCTTGATAGAATAGATGAGGTAGCAGCATTTTTGGGAGCTGTTAATACTGTTAAAAACGAAAATGGTGTCCTCTCCGGTTACAACACAGACGGCGATGGTTTTGTTGATTCCCTTGAGGAAGAGGGAGTTGACGTAAGAGGAAAGACAGTTTTGCTTATAGGTGCCGGAGGTTCCGGGAAGGCGGTTACCTTTGCACTTTTAAAGAGGGGAGCAGGAAGGGTTATTATTGCCAATCGGACGCTGGATAGAGCGGTTGCTCTTTCGGAAAAACTTAAAAGTTACGGTGATGTGGAGGCTATCTCTTTAGAGGATGTTGAAAGGGTCTTAAGTAGTGCAGACCTGATTGTGAATACTACTTCAGTCGGTATGAGGGAGATCGATCCGCCACTTTTTGATTATGAGGTTATCCCGCCTTCAGTGGTCGTTGTTGACATCATATATAAACCTTTTAAAACAGAGCTATTGAAGGTGGCAGAAGGGAAAGGTGCGAAGATTATAAATGGTCTTGGCATGCTCGTTCATCAGGGCGCACGGGCTTTTAGAATATGGACAGGGAAAGAGCCGCCTGTGGACGTGATGAAGAGGGTCATTCTGGAGCAGCTATGATAGAGTTTATGAGGGAACTTGTTGATTCTTCCGTCTGGAATCAGTACGAACCCTACTTCCTGTCTATAATTTTCGGTGCTCTTGTAGGGATAGAGAGAGAGTATAAAAAGCAACTTGAGGGGACACCGACTTTTGGCGGTATAAGGACGTTTATTCTTATATCTCTGCTTGGAACTTTATCGGCGCATGTGGCTGACGCTGTATCGCCACTTGTCGTTCCCATCGTTTTCGTGGCGGCTTCAGCTTTTATCCTCATGGCTCAAAAGAGCGAGAAGGAGCCTGGTTTAACTTCAGAGTTTGCAGCTCTTGTTACTTTCTTCACGGGTGTTCTCTGCTTTTTCAAAGAGTATCAGATTGCAGCAGTTATATCTATTGCGGTCTTTTCCGTTTTGACATTTAAAAAGCCGATGCACGAATTTGTCAGACATATCACTCTTGACGATCTTTTTGCCTTTTTGAAGTTTGCTGTTGTAACGGTTCTTATTTATCCTCTCCTTCCTGATAAAACCTTCTACGGCGTTAATCCGAGAGATGTCTGGGCAATGGTTGTTGTTATTTCTACGATAGATTTTATCGGCTACGTGCTTACAAAGTTTGTTGGAAGCAAGAAGGGAACGGTTATTACTGGACTGATAGGCGGGCTTGTGTCGAGCACTGCCGTTACCGTCACGCTCTCTTCATTTGCAAAGAGGAATCCTGTTATAGTTAGTGAGTACGCTGCAGGGATAGTTGGCGCCTCTGCGATAATGTTTTTCCGCATACTGACACTTGTTTTTATCGTTAATACTTCTCTTATAAAGTTTTTCCTCTTTCCCTGCGTTGTTGCTACCATTTTTGGCCTTTTATCTACCTACGCCAGAGCCAGGATAACAAAGGGAAATGAAAAGATAGAAGTTGAGAATCCCTACGAACTTTCAACTGCACTTAAATTCGGTGTATTTTTTGGATTTGTTCTCTTCCTCACAAAGTTTGCTGCGAGGTACGTTGGTGCCTGGGGGCTTTTTGCGATAGCTGCCGTTTCCGGCCTTTCCGATGTTGATGCCATAACGCTTTCTATGGCAAAGCTTTACTCTTCCGGTGAAATTACGGCTCTTGTTGCAGTTGCAGCGATATTCATTGCAGCAACTGTAAATACTCTGTTCAAATGGTTCCTCACTCTATTTATTGGCGGTAAGGCAATATTTAAGGAAAGCACAAAAGGGTTTCTTTTACTCCTTGCAGGTGAAACTTTGGGACTTGCAGGCGTTTTTGCGATTCTCTTTCGTTAGACAACCACACCGCCGGATTGAGAGGTGATCTTTACAGGTCTGTTCTCATCATCGACCAGAACAACCGTTGGTGAAAAGTGTTCAAGCTCATTTTCCTCAAGTTCGCAGTAGGATACGATTATGACTTTATCCCCAACTTGAACTTTTCTTGCAGCTGCACCGTTAAGACATATAACGCCACTTTCCGGCTCACCGGGGATAACGTAAGTGGAGAAACGTTCGCCGTTCGTTATGTTATATACGTCAACCTTTTCATAGGGAAGAATGTCTGCAATTTTCATAAGTGCCGAATCTATGGTAATGCTTCCTTCATAGTTAAGGTCAGCCTGTGTTACCGTTGCTCTGTGTATTTTTGACTTAAACATAAATCTTCTCATCCTGTCTCTCCGTTAGAGAGTTTATCCAGAGTAAATATATGTAAATTTAGTGTAAAAGTGCAAAGCAGAGAGTATGATGAATTATTGGTGAAAGCGGGCAGAAGCCTGCAGGAAGTTATTTTTCAGCCATTTTCATTAAAAGGTCTTTTATTTCTGAAAGCAGAATTTCTTCTTTTGAGGGTGCAGGTGGAGTTGATGGTTTCTCCTCCTCTTTCTTTTTAAGTGAGTTTATAGCTTTTATAGCTAAAAATATTGCAAAAGCTATAATTGTAAAATCAACGACAGATTGTATAAATTTTCCGTATTTAATGGTGGCTTTTCCTACAGAAATTGATAGGCCGGTAAAGTTTACGCCTCCTATTAACAGTCCTATCACCGGCATAAGCACATCACTGACGAATGATGAAACAATTTTTCCAAAAGCTGCACCTATGATGATACCGACTGCCATATCAATTACATTCCCTCTCATGGCAAAATCTTTAAACTCTTTCAGCATTCCCATGTTCATCCTCCATTTGGTCTTATTTAATTTGCAGAGATAAACATCAAGTTGCTTAAATGTGATTGTGAATTTCAGAATTTATTTTAATATAACGGGGGAATTTTTGTCAAATTTTCGTTAATTTTTTAATTTTTCAAAATTAATTGAGAAATTTTAGAGCAAGTGAGGGGTTCCCCTCACTTGCTTATGTCTTCTGCAACCTTTTTGATTACTTCAGCAATGTAGTATCCTGAAAGAAGCTCAAGTCCCCATACGATGAGTGTTGGTATAGCGGCACCGTAAGTTAAAGCCTTTACTACTAAGGCTACCGGACCTGCAACGATTATGTTCATTCCAAGTATAACAGCGAATGTAAGGACGAGGAAAAAGCCGAGATAGTAAGCATATTTAAACGGTTCCAGTGAGTTGTACCATAGTATGAGCAGTGACGCTATGCTCATTTCCTTTATCTTTTCCGCTGGCTCTTTTATCTTTGCCATCAATGTTTCTCTATCAATTTTTTCTCCTTTTAAGAATGTTGAAGCTGCATTTGCCACACCTCCATATCCAAAGATAAGTCTGTTAGCAAACAGCCAAAATCCAATTAATCCTACTAAGAAAGCTGCTGTTTCAGGGCTGGACATTGCAACTGATATCAGGGCTGCTACTCCGAATGCTGCTGCAACTATAGCGATTCCGAAAATAATCATAAAAAGCCACCATACTAATTTTTCTTTTTTCATTTTTCACCTCCCTTTTTAGCACTTTGAGCGGTAGCTTTACCGGATATTCCCATTTTAAATGGATGAATTACTGTATAAAGGTCATTTGAAAGCGGGGTTACGTAAGTAAATGTTGCCAAAACGCCGTCGCCAATTTCGAGCTTTTCGGTTCCCGGTTTAAGTTTCAAAATTACCTTTGTAACAACTCCAGGGGGTAAAGTTACTTTTACCGGAATGTTGGATACTACATAGCCTTTCTCTTTAGATTTGCTGCCTGGCGTAAATACGAAGGATTCCTGAATGATGGTAAGTGGCATTCCGCCCGGGTTGAGCATTGAGTAAGTAAGCTGGTGCTTATCTCTATTGTAGCTTACTCCTGTGACGATCGGTGATGCGGGAATAGACGCCACTACCTTTGCCACTGTTACATTGGTGAAAAACGCTCCTATGCTCCATCCAAGGAGCAGCCCGATGGCTGTTAGAAGCACTACTATCCATGCCGGTTTTTTCATTTTTCACCTCCCTGTCCGATTTGAGATAAATTAACATGATTCAATTTAAAAATCTAAAGTAGTATTGTCAACCTTAATTATTTATTGTTGCAGTTGACTTAAAAAGATTTATGATATATCTTCAAACATGAAGGGACGTGAAAATCACAACCGGAGGTGAAGATGGTAATCAGAAAGGAGCACGCACTTGCCCTTCTGAGACTGCGAGAAGTGGAAAAGGGGAAGTTCTGCACAGTTCAGGAAACTGAGAAAGCGCCATTTGTAGAACTTGAGATGGCAAACCTTGCAAGGATGGGTAAGCCGCTTGAGTACGTACTTACCTATTGGGGAGAGGCCCTTGTTAATATTTTAAAAGAAATGGTTGATAAAGGGATTCTTCCTCATCCTGAAAAGTGGGATGAGGAGTTCAGGTGGGTAGGTTCTGAAATAATAGCTATGATAGATGCGGCTGTCAGAAATGGTGATATTCCCGGAAAGCTTGCAGAGGAGTACCTTGAGGAAAGAGGTTTCATAGAGGAGAGGAAGATAGAGAAAAAAGGTACTTTTAAGGTTGTAAACGATTATGGAAAGGCCGTTTACGATATCTTCCAGAATGCAAGTCCAAGGCTTATCGTCTCAAAGGAACTTCACGACTATATCAGGTCAATTCCTTCTGGTCCTGCGGAAAGTTCTGTTCTGAAGGGTGAAAGCAGGCTTCCTCTCGTTCTTGAGTCAATGAGGCTTATTGCCTTTTCCGTTCCGGCTTCGGATATATATACGTTTACAGCTCTTGGGTATAAGGTGAAAGAGGCGTGTGAGCTGATTCCACCGGCTCTTGATGTTATTATTTCTGAAGATAAAATGGATACGCTTGCTAAGTGTTTTGATATGGGCATTGAAGAGCTTAACGAGGAAGAAAAGGAGGTTCTCTGGCAGCTTGCTCTCGTTGACGATAAAGGTGAACTACTTCCCGCAGGAGAAGCGCTCCTTGAAGTTTACAGGGTCTGGAAGGATAAAGAATCTCTTCCGGTTAAAACGATAAACGTTGAAGACATTGATGCTGAACTTCTCAAAGCTATAGAAGAGGTCTGGAAAAAGCACAAGGACAATCCTGAAGTTGTTCCGACGGTTGATGAACTTGTTCACTACCTGTTCTACAAGCCGCTTAAAGATTACAAACATGTCATGGAACATTATGGAAGGAGACTCTATCAGGATATCGGTTATCAGAAAAAAGAGGAAATTAAGAAAAAGTTTTCTGAAGTTAAAACGGTTGAAGAGCTTTTCAAGAGTTTCTACGAGAAAGGTAACAGGTGGTATGTTAAGCTTTATGACATTGTTCAGGAAAGCCTCTATACAATGGAATCTTTTAACCTTATAGAATCAAAGGATTACAATGGTAAAAAGGTTCACTATTTGACCGGCTGGGGTAAAAAGATCCTTGAAGATATGGAGACAAGGGGATTCAGAAAAATTTCTTCTACTGCCGTTAAAGCGATAACAATCAAGAATAGAGTATTTGGTGCTCCAAATGTTGAGTGGTACGAGGAGGCTGTTGCCGCTCAGCTTGTTGGTGGCGGTGAGCCGACGGTTGCTGGAAAGCTTTATGAAGAAGCTGCTTATGCTATAAGGAGGCTTCCTCACATAACAAGGTTTGAACTTCAGGTGCTTCACAAAATTCCAGACAATGGATTCTTTGTAGATGACCTTTACGAATATTTTGATGAGACATGGCACGAAGAAATAGAGTATGCCGTTAACAAGCTTGAGGCGAGAGGGTATATTGATATTCTGCCGAACAGGGCAATTGTCCTGACGGAGGTGGGAAGACTTATAAAGAGAGCCCTTGCTGGAACGCCTGAAGGTTTTGCCAATCCTATTACGCCTCTTGGTGTTAGAGTTCTTGATGCACTTAGAAAAGTTGGAACGCTTTACGTTAAAGAACAAAAGATAAGGGTTCTTCCTAAGAATCTAAAAGAAGCCATAAAACTTTCAGGCCTTGATGAGAGAACATTTGGAGAGGAGCTTTTAATCCTTAAGAAGGCGAATCTTGTCGGTAAAAACAGCATTAACGAAGCTGGACTTTTGATTCTTGAGGCCTTTGACAGGCTGAACTAAACCTAATTAGGGGAGGGTATCATGGGAAGAATTTATGGAAAAGTGGATTCACCGGAAGACATCAGACGTATCAACTGTATAATCAGAGACGAGATGCTTGAGGTGCAGGCAGTTGAGCAGTTGACAGATCTTAAAAAAAGGTCTGATTATCTGTGCACGTTAACCTACTCACCGTTCTGGCTTAAAAAGTTTGGGCCCATGATTGAAAAGCTAAGAGAAGTTGCCCTTGAAGAAAATAGGATAACAGTAAGACTTGCAAACTACATTTCAGCTTACAACGGATGGGGAAAAACTTATGATCCGTGGGGCAAGGATAACAAAACTATAGAAGAGCGTCTTAAAGAAATACCTGAAGAAATTATGAAGGAGATAAAAGAAGCTGTCACCGACCTGAAACTTTCTCCAGAAATTCTTGAGGAACTTCGCAGGGATTTCTGTGCTATAAGAAAAGCGATGGTACTTGCTGAGTCTTCAGAACTTCTGACGAAGCTAAAACGTCAGGCAGATCTGATTGTTGCGATTACTCACTTAAAGGATTTCAGAGAAAGATTTGAGGATATTCTTGACAGGATTGATGACATTGTGAATGTTGAGGAAGAAAGGACTGTTAAACTTGCCAATATAATTTCAGAGGTTAACGGCTGGAAGATAACTTACGAAGTATGGGATGAAAGTGATGTGAGAGAAGATGAAACGCTGGAGCAGTATGTGGAGAGACTTTTGGAAGAAGAGAAGAAAGCTCAGGAGTACATTCCTACCGAAGCAAAATATAAAGAAGGTAAGGTTTTATGGCTTGTGTATCACCATCCTGTAAGGAACAGAGAGTATGCTAAAAGAATATACATTCCAGGAACGGCAAGAAACATTAAAATGGAAGGGCCCGGAAAATTTAAAAACAGGTTTGGACGCGAAGTTTACGGTGTGAGAATAACTTATGAAGCGAATATCAGGCCTACAGTTATTCACATAGGCGGCAGAGTTATTCACCTTCCTGAAAGATGGGTTAAGAGGGAGAAGATTGTTCCTATTCCTGAAGGTGCCTACGATATTCGCCTTGTGGAAGAAAGGCCGGAAGTTGCTTATCCAGTTGCTTAAAATCTCTAAATTGCCGTGTGAAGCCCCGACTTAAGTCGGGGCTTTTTACTTTTAAAGGATTATATTCTAATAGTGAAATTTCCCTCTGAGAGGTGTAAAAGTGGATTTTCTAAAGGAGGCACAGGAGATAAAGGATTTCGTGGTTGGTTTAAGACGCAGGATTCATCAATATCCCGAACTTTCCGGGAGAGAGTTCAGAACTTCAGAGCTTGTGGCAGATACTCTCAGAAGCCTTGGGGTTGATGAAGTTATTGAAAACTTTGGTGATACAACGGCTGTTGTTGGCCTTATAAAGGGAAACGGTGATAAGACTGTTGCTTTAAGGGCTGATATGGATGCACTTCCAATAGGAGAGGAGACGGGGAAGCCTTACGCCTCTAAAATTAAAGGTGTTATGCACGCCTGTGGTCACGACGCCCATACGGCGATGCTTCTTGGAGCGGCAAAGTTACTTGTAAAACACAGGGATAAACTTAAAGGAAATGTAAAGCTTATTTTTCAGCCTTGCGAGGAGAGGCAGGACTGCCGCGGCGCAAAAAAACTCGTTGCTGCCGGAGTCCTTAAAAACCCTGATGTCGGTACTATTTTCGGTCTTCACGTTTTCCCGGAACTTGAGACAGGTAAGGTGGCAACCTGCCCGGGTGCTGTTCTTGCTTCTTCAGATGTATTCAGTATAAAGATTCACGGCAAAGGAACGCACGCTTCAAAACCCCACATGGGTATAGATACTGTTCTGATAGCTTCTCAGGTTGTTAATACTCTCCACCACATTGTTAGCAGACGGGTTGATCCACTTGACCCTGCTGTCCTTACCATAGGAACGATAAGAGGTGGTGAGGCCGAAAACGTTATCCCGGATACTGTTGAGATGACAGGAACGATAAGAACTTTAATCGAGGATGTTAGAAAGAAGATTCCTCTCTGGATAGAGGAAGCTTTAAGGGGTATAACCGCTGCTTACGGTGGTTCCTATGAGTTTGAGTATGCTGAAGGGACGCCACCCCTCATAAATGATAAGAAAGTTACAGAATTTGCAATGAACAGTTTGAAAGAGTTTCTTGGTGAGGAGAACGTTCTCTACCTTGAAAAACCTTCAATGGGTGGGGAGGATTTTGCGGAGTATTTGAAAATTGTTCCGGGTACTTACTTCAGACTTGGAACGGGAAACAAAAAAAAGGAAACAACCTTTCCGCTTCACAATCCGAAGTTTGACATTGATGAAGATGCTCTTCCCGTTGGGACCGCTGTTTTATCTTTTCTTGCTTTTAAGTGGCTTTCTTCTATGGTTAAATAAGCTTCTTTGTTTAAGTTTTATGTTATAATTTCGGTATATGGTTGTATAAAGGGAGAGGGGAGCATGGATTTCAAAAAAAAAGTTCAAGAAAGGGATTTGAACGCTGAGAATGTCTTTGTCGCTTCTCTGTTGGCAGGACTTAATGAGTTTGGCGTTCTCAATCAGGGTATTATTAACTTAACCGGTGCTCGTATAGGTGAATTTTTGTTTCAATACGCTGTAACTAAAGGTTTCAAGATTGATCCTGATCTTCCAACGGAAGATCAGGTAAAAGAGGCTGTAAATTTCCTTAATGAGCATCTCAGAATAGGGCAGCTCTCGATTGAATTTTCTGTAGATGGATTTTTTTTAAGGATAGTCTCTTCAACTTGTCGTTTTTGTCCAAAGGGTGTTGGAGGGGCAGAACTTGAAGGCACGCTGTGTCCGTTTCCCAAACTCATTGAAAGGTTTTTAGAGAGGGCGTGCTGCAGCAAGGTTGTTGTTGTTCCTGAGGGAATAGATAAGAAAATTCTTGTTAAAAAGGAAGGTTTTTGCATCATACACTACCGTTATATAAAGTGATTTGTTTCAAAGTTCAGCAGTAATTTTTTTATGGATATTCCAGCGGAAAAGCCGCCAATATTTCTGGATGATATAACCCTGTGGCAGGGAATGATAATTGGAAAGGGATTTCTTTTAAGTGCCTGTCCGACAGCCCTTGGCGATGTTTTAAGTGTCTTTGCGATTTGACCGTACGTTGCGGTTTTACCCGGTGGAATGGCTGTGACAGTTGAGAAAACTTTTAACTGAAAAGGCGTAAGTAACTCTTTTTTAAATGGGACAATGATTTTCCCGTATTTCTCGTAGGCTTGAAATCTTTTAACAATTAAAGGATGCCCCTTTGTTTCTACCAGCTTTTCTGCCGTTAAGTTCACTTTTGTTACGGTGTTGTCTGTGTGTTCTACTATTACGGTGACTCCAAATGAGAACTGAACAATGGTTATCATTAGATCATTCCAGCTATCCTTAAAGCAACTTCAAGGTCTCTCTGGAAGTCTGTTTCGCCTCGCCTGTTTCTTAGAAGGTACGCAGGATGGAATGTCGGTATAACTATGTAATCTTTTACCTTGAATTCCTGTCCCCTAATCTTTGATATAGGGGTTTTTTCAGGCAGGTTTAGAACCGTTCTTGCGGCGAACGCTCCGAGACAGAGGATAACCTTTGGTTTTATTATTTCTATCTGTTTATTGAGGTAAGGGTAGCAGGTTTTTATTTCGTCAGGTTTAGGATTTCTGTTTTTTGGCGGTCTGCATTTTACGATGTTGGTTATGTAAACCCTTTCTCTTTCTATGCCGAACAGATTTAAAAATCTTGTCAGCAGTTGTCCTGCCCTTCCTACAAAGGGCCTTCCCTGAAGATCTTCTTGTTCGCCAGGAGCTTCACCTATGAACATTAGATTTGTTTTTGGATTACCTTCGCCAAATACAACGTTGTGGCGTGTTTCGGCAAGTCTGCACTTTTTGCATTTAAGAACTTCCTCTTTTAATTTTTCAAGAGCTGAGATATCATTTTCTTTCTCTTTCATAAAAGCTCCTTCTATTTTTATCTCTTCGTATCCCATTTCATTTAAAAATTTTATGAACTGTTGAACCTTATCCAAAGACTTCCTCCCTCAGCTTTCCGTCACATATCCAGGTCGCTTCTCCTTCAAGGAACACTTCTTTTAACTCTTCGTCAAAGTAGATGGTGAGCGGTTTGCCGGAACGGGTGATTACAGTAATGGGAGGCTTGCGGGAAAAGAGTTTCCAAAAGGTAATTGCCGCAGCGACGGAACCGGTGCCACAGGCGAGGGTTTCCCCTTCTACACCACGCTCGTAGGTTCTGACAAACAGTTTCCCGTCTTTAAACTGGACAAAGTTGGCATTAGTTCCTTCCGGTTCAAACGTTTTGTGGGATCTTATTTTTCTTCCAAAACTTTCTACGTTAACGTTTTCTATATCTTCAACAAACACAACGAAATGGGGCACACCGGTGTTTAGAAAAGCACCTTTTACCTTTCCACCGTTTATCTCTATTTCACGGGTAAAGTTTATGCTGTGGGGCCGGGTCATCTGTACTTTTACGGTTTTACCGGTTACTTCAGCTTTTATTATTCCTGCCCCGGTTTCAAAACTCATCTTCTGAGGTGCTATTCCTTTTTCAAAAGCGAACCTTGCAGTACACCTTGCCCCATTCCCGCACATGGAAGCTCTTGAGCCGTCGGCATTAAAGAAATCCCATTTGAAGTTTGCCCGGAATGAATTTTCTATCAGAATTAGCCCATCAGCACCAATTCCTCTTTTTCTGTTACAGATTGTCTGAACGAAAGTTTCTACTTCTATTTCTTTCTTTTTAAGAAATGTTTTTATAGAGCCATTTCTGTCGTCTATTATTATAAAATCGTTTCCCGTTCCTTCTAACTTTGAAAATTCAATCACTTACGCTGTCTCCGCGTTTTGCTTCTCTCTTACATTTTCAACTAACTTTTTAAATCCAAAATATGAAAGTATGGAAAAGATTAATCCTAAAGAGGCACCGCCTACAAATGTTGGTGCTAAAAGTGCAAGGCCTGCTGAAAAGATTCTTGAAAGCGAAAATGTTGACAGTGAAACTCTCATTACCTGATATCCGAGAAGTCTCAAGATTCTACATCCAACGTAGTAGTCTATTACAAGAACGGGAACCGTGGTCCACGGATTTGTAACGTGAGTTCCTATGGCAGCGGCAATTTTGCTTGCCTTTGCAAATGCAGCTATTGTTATTGCTATGAGAACCTGGAATCCGTTTACGGGAAGGAAACCTATGAAAACGCCAAGAGCCAGCCCCCTCGCAGTTTCTTCCGGTCTATCTTTTAATTCAAGTAGTTTTTTAATGTAGAATCTGAAGGAGAAAAGCTCTTTAAGCTTCATTCCCTTTCCTCATACTAGCTGGTATTTACAACAATGTATTCTACTAAAAATATATGTTTTTGCAAATTTTCAAGCAGCCTTTTTATCTTCGTTAAAGTTCATAAGGAGCATTTCTCTACATATCGCCTAAAGAAAAAGGGAGAAAATATTAATAAGCTCAGTAAAAGACTCTCAAAGATAAAGATAATTTCAAACAGATTTAGAACAATTATCTGGTGTAGTATTACTAATTCTAGATCTCATTATGCATTGAGAAATTTGGGCGTCCATCATGTATTAAACTTGTACAAACCGTTTATAAACCATTGACATGAAGGGGCAAAAAGTTTATATTTCCTTCTACATGGTTGCCGAGGTAGCTCAGTCGGTAGAGCAGAGGACTGAAAATCCTCGTGTCGGCGGTTCGATTCCGCCCCTCGGCACCATTTTTATTTTCCCTCACTAAAATTACAATAAAAGTTTAATCTTGCATCTTTATCCGCCTGCCCGGGTGGCGGAATAGGCAGACGCACGGGACTTAAAATCCCGGGGCCGCAAGGCCGTGCGGGTTCGATTCCCGCCCCGGGCACCACGGCTTAAATATGAATCACCTGTTCTTCGTAGGGGGGATATTTTTTAACTTTTGAGTATCCCCCGCCCGTTATGTGAACAACGATCTTTTCGTTTTCTTTTACGTCTCCATTTTTTATCGCTTTCAATACGCTTGCAACAGTCACACCGCAGGAATAGTCTATTTCGTCCTCTGTAAACGCTTCGAAAGCCTTTTTCGCTGATAGTAGTTCTTCGTTTGTTATTCCGTAAATTTTTCCGTTGCTTTCTCGTATCAATTTAGACAGTAGAGGAATGTTTGTTTTTGCATTACTGAGAACCTTTGCCAGTATCTTTTCTGCAATTTCCGGTTCAGGCACCTTTTCTCCTTGTACGGCGGAAAGAACAGGTGCGTATGGAAGGTTTTGTGATAGGAAAAGTTTTGGCAAAGATTTCTTGGTGGTTTTTGCTGTTTCGTATATGCTCATAGGACCTACGCCACCGGATACAGCCTGAAAGTAGATATCAAACTGTGGAAGTCTTCTGAAAAGTCTGTAGAGGCCTTTTATTCGCCATTCATTGGAAAGGCCCCCTTCGTGCTCGTACTTTTCAGGATTTTTAGCCACTAATTCTCTTGAGAAGTCAATGGCGTCATTGTATTCGCCTTTTATTGCGTATATTGTTACAGTTTTTGAAGGTGGTACGGAGATTTTTAGTCCTTCTAAAGCATATTCAGGCAGAACGATGGTTAAGGGCCTTTTGAGGACAGATGCTTTGTAGAAGAATGCTCTTGCTACGTTACCTGCAGATACAACAACTAACTCTTTCTTTCTACGAAAGTATAAAGTTAAACCTGTTATGTAGTCTTTAAATGAACCTGTTGGACATTTTGCGCCAAATTTTTCAAAAAAGCCTGAAAGCAAAACACTTATGTTTTTCCTTCCAAAAAATTCTTCTACGAAAGGTGAATTTTCAACGAAAGAAGACATCAGAATTCGTTGGACGGTCATTTATCCTCCAGATTAACAGGAAAGGTCTGTGCAAATATCTTCTATTCTTTCTATGAGCTCTGGACAGAGAGAATTTTCTCTTACTTTACATCCGCCGCACAGTTCTTTGTATTTGCAGGAAACGCACTCTTTGAAGTAGTTTCTGTCTGCGTATATTTTAGCACCTTCACTTTCAAAGATTTTGTGCAGTTTTGTTTTTTGAAGGTTACCTATGGCTTTCTGTATTAACGGACACGGGAAGACTGAACCGTCGCTTGTTACATAAACAAAATCTTTAACGGCTCTGCATCCCGGGAACACCTTGTAGTAATAAGGCGGGACGAAAGAGCCTTTTTCTTCCATTTTTTTAAGAACGGCCCAGTAGTGGGGAATTGTTGTTGTACAGAGGGCAATATCTTTATACTTGCACTGGAGTTCGTATATAGTTCTCATCGATTCGGCAATTTCATCAAGACTCATTTCAGAATGAGGTAGCTCGATTTCACCTCTTCCAAGTTCAACGTAGTGGAAGATGATGAGGATTTCGGCGCCGAGCTGATGACTCAGCTCCGTTACAAAAGGGAGGTCTTTATAGTTGTACTTTGACATGCATGTTGTGATTCTAAGTGGTATGCCGTGTTTTTTAACGAGTTCAGCACCTTTCACTGCAAGGTCAAAATTTCCTTTTCCTCTAAGAAAGTCGTGGTTTTCCCTATTTCCATCTATGGCTATGATTATGTCGTCTGCACCGTAGTCTTTGAACTTTTTGACCAGTTCGTCCGTAAGGTATGTGCCGTTTGTAGGCAGTGAAACGTAGAATCCAAGTTTTTTGGCATATTCAAAGATTTCCCAGAATTCAGGATGTAGGGTCGCTTCACCGCCTGTTATCGTCACTTTTTTCCCGTCGGCAAATAGACCGTATTTTTCAAGGTCGAGATTCTTATACTGGTCAAGGACGTCCTTCCAGAAGGAGGCGGGAAGGACGTGTTTGTCAACATTTGTAATGTAATGACAGTACTTACATTTGAGATTACAGGCTCGTGTTATTGATAATTTCAAATCGTACATATAATCACTTCTCCTCTACGTTTTTCAGAGGGCACATTATATCTTCACCGAGGAAACTTCCCGTTTTTGCATAACCTCTTGCTCTGCATCCACCGCATTCCTGTTTATACTCACAATCTCTGCATATTCCGCCAAGCTCTGGTTCGTATCCATACTCTTTCTTAAATGCTTCTTTGAGCTCTTCAAGTTTGGCAGGATTTTTGATTTCATCAAAACCGTAAACATCAGGGTTGAAGCCCCTTGCCAATTTTATTGCTTTAAAGTCGGGTGTGTCTATGGCTATACGGCTGAGTTTTTTCTCTCTTATGTTTCCTACCTTCATGGGAACGTAAGCGCACGGCCACACGTCACCGTTTGGAAGTATATGGAATCTTGTAATTCCAGCAGGGCATCCTATGGGCTTTACCCTCGGAAATACATTTATCTTTCCGGCTTTATACTCTTCTGTCATTTTATCTTTTAGCCATGTTGTATAACACGGAGCACAGATAGGTTTTAACCATACGTTTGACGTTTTCTGCCTTTCATAGATGTATTCAAACACCTCTTTTGCCTCTTCAGGTGTCAGATCGGGAAGGTTTTTGCCTCTACCTGTTGTTATTAAGAATACGAAATATATTCTGTAAGTGCCCAGTTCTTCAGCAAGGTCTATGATTGCCGGAATTTCATCTTTGTTAAGTTTTGAGACCGTCGTATGAAACTGGAATCTCAATCCCATTTTCTTGGCAAGCTTGAGATTTTGATACACCGTTTCAAAACAGCCCTGAAGTCCCCTGATTTCGTCATGTTTTTCACCGACGCCGTCAATGGAAACACCAACACGCCACATACCGGCATCGAGGAGCTTTTTAATGTTTTCTTTGTTAAGAAGCGTTCCGTTTGTAGCCATGACAAGCTGCATTCTTGTGTTTTCAAAGGCAAACTTTATGATGTCGTAGATATCTTCTCTGAGTAGAGGTTCACCACCGGTTATTGCAAATTTAACAGGACCAAAATGTTCCCAGATATCCATGATCAGGGATTTTGCTTCTTCAGTTGTGAGTTCATCAGCCCATTTTCTGCCGTGGCCTGATTCTATTGAGCAGTGTTTGCACTCAAGGTTACATTCGTTTGTACACGCCCAGACAAACTCTCCAGGCAGATAGGAAAAACATCCTAATCCTACAGTATCGTTGTCAAAGATATACTCAAGGTTTACAGCCATTGAATCCTCCTGAAAAAGTCTTTCTACAAAGTATATCAAAAGTGAAGAGGAAAATTGGAAATTCAGGATGTGGTGAAAAGCTCCGGGACAACGCCCGGAGCGAAAAAGTTATTTTTTACAGTAGGCTATGGCCATAAACTCTTCAACTTTTCCTTTATCTTTTGTGGTAAGGCTCACGATGATAAATACAAGTAGAGCACCGGGAATGCTATAGAGGGCAGGATTGACGAGAACGGGAAGTCCCAAGAGAGTTTTTAATTTAAAAAATCTTGCGAACGTGAACAGAAGGGAAACTGCAAGACCGACCCACATGCCAGCGATGATTCCCTGTCTTGTTAGTCCTTTCCACCATACGGTAAGAACAAGGGCAGGTGCAAATGTACTTGTTGCAATTCCAAAGCTCATTCCCACTAACATTCCGACGTTTTGGTTTTTAAGCCATATTGCAAGCAGGAGGGATATTCCAGAGAGAATAAATACCGCTTTTTTAGCAAAAGAGACCTTCTGTTCGTCCGTGCTGTCGGGCCTGAGTATGGAGGCGTAAAGGTCGTGGGCAATGCTTGTTGTAGCGGTGATGAGAAGTCCTGTGCAGGTACTGAGCATTGCTGCTAAGGCACCGGCCGCTATAAGTCCTAAGAACAGTTCACCGCCTAATTTCTGACCAAGCATTGGAACTGCCATGTTTGTTGCTATTCCTTTTTTTCCGGTTGCAACTAAGGTTACAA
Source organism: Desulfurobacterium sp. (assembly GCF_027028515.1). Lineage (NCBI taxonomy): Bacteria > Pseudomonadati > Aquificota > Aquificia > Desulfurobacteriales > Desulfurobacteriaceae > Desulfurobacterium > Desulfurobacterium sp. The sequence goes on from NZ_JALVIW010000110.1 coordinate 19,556, forward strand.
GGTCTGGATACAGGATGTACATGATTGCAAGTCCCCCAAAGAGAACAGCAGTGTAGAAGATTGCGAGTCCCCATATGGTGAATTCGATGCTTCGTTGGGCAGCTTTTGCACTTTTAACGGTGTAAAATCTGATGAGAATATGCGGAAGTCCGAGAACCCCGAAGAAAAGTCCGAGAATAAGACTCAAATGGTTCCAGAAATCTCTAAGTCCAACGCCGGGCGTTAATCCTAAAGGTGCGCCGGAAAGGGCAGCTCTTACAGTTTTGATGGCTTCGTGGGCATTGCTTGCATTTTTAACAAGCTCCGGTGCCTGTTTTGCGGCAACAACTGGCGGGACTATCTCTTTTGCTGCTTTAACAATTCCGAAGGGATTTCCTTCTTTGTGTATAATCGACTTTGAAACATGCAGGTTGAGGAAGTATATGAAGCGGATACTTATTTTTCAGACAGCGTTTATCGGTGACCTTGTTCTTGTATCGTCTCTTATTAAGTCCGTTGCAAAAACTTATTCAGAAGCTGAAGTGTTTTTGGTGTGTAAGAAAGGATATGAGGCGATATATGAAGGGTTTCAGTATCTTAAAGGGGTTATTCCTTATGATAAAAAGGGGATCAGGGGTTTTGCCTCTAAACTGAAAAGTATAAAATTTGATGCCGTTTTCTCACCTCACCGCTCTCATAGAACGGCCACTTTGCTCTTTTTAAGTGGAATACCTTTAAGAGTTGGTTTTGATACGGCTGGTTTTTCGTTTCTCTACACCAGGCGCGTTAAGTATAAACGGAATGTTCACGAGGTGGAGAGAAATATACAGCTCCTCCTTGCCGTTAATAAAGCTGCCAGGGTTGATCTTCAGCCGGAGCTTTTCGTTTCGAAAGACGAGGTTGGGAAGGTCAGGGAAAAGTTTTCTCTGGAATTTCCCTTTGCCGTAATAGCTCCCGGTTCCGTCTGGTCTACAAAGAGGTGGCTTCCGGAATACTTTGCTTCTGTTGGAAAATATTTGATTGAAGAAAGGGGACTTGTTCCTGTCATTGTCGGTAGTGCCGCTGATATTCCTGTTGCTGAGAAGGTTTTCAGACAGATTCCTTTTGCTGTGAACACCGCCGGAAAAACGAATTTGAGAGAATTGATGGCGCTTATTGCCGGAAGCAGTGTAGTTATCACAAACGATTCGTCTCCGACCCACTTTGCTTCTGCGTTTAAAAAGCCTGTTGTTACGATGTTTGGTCCTACTGTTAAAGAGTTTGGATTTTATCCTCTTGGTGAAAAGGCTAAGGTGGCTGAAATTCCTCTTTACTGCAGGCCCTGTGGAATTCATGGTGGGAAAAGATGTCGTGAGGGACATTTTAAATGCATGAGGGACCTTACACCTGAAAAGGTTTTCCCTTTAATAGATGAAGTGCTAAAAGATGGTGATTTTGCGGAAAAAAGAGGTGTTGGTAGTTGACACCTTCGGAAATTATCCTATATTTGTTTATCGTCAATTCGGGCGGATAGCTCAGCTGGGAGAGCACCAGCCTTACAAGCTGGGGGTCACAGGTTCGATCCCTGTTCCGCCCACCATTTCCTTCCTTCGGGGACGTAGTTCAGTTCTGGTTAGAACGCCGGCCTGTCACGCCGGAGGTCGCGGGTTCGAGTCCCGTCGTCCCCGCCACTTAAATGATATCAAGATTTATTTTCTGCTTCCTGCTTTCTAAAGATAGAGCCTTTTTTCTAAAATCCTGTAAGAATTGAGATGCTTCTCTGAACGCTGTTTTTAAATCTTTCTTTATTATCAGAGCAAGCAGGGCTGATGAGAAGGCGCATCCTGTTCCTCTTACTTCTTCTCCGCTTCTTAATGTATGGGATATGATTTCCGTTTTTTTTCCGTTTTGTATAAGAATGTCTTTTACCGTATTGTTTTCAAAAATTCCCTTTACGACTATGCTTCCCCGAAAACTTTTCAGATATCCCCTGAGTTTCTGATATTCTGAATAGTTTGGTGTTATTACCGTTGAAGCTTTCATCAGAGGCTCAATTGTTTCTATCTTTTTCACAAAAGCCTTTCCAAGTGTTGGTTTTAAAACAGGATCAAAAACTGCTGGTATTTTCTTTTCTGTAATAAATTCGGCTATCCAGGTATTTAGAGTTTTATCGTAATGGGGGAGTCCTATCTTTATTCCTGCAATTGAAAAGTCTTCATCAACGGCTTTTATCTGTTTTTTTATAAGCTCTGGAGGCTGGAATAGAACGTCTGTAACGCCTTTTGTGTTTTGAGATGTGTTTGCTGTGATTACGGCAGTTCCGTAAAATCCAAAGTGTCTGAATGTTGATATGTCTCTTAATATGCCGGCTCCCCCGGTTGGGTCAAAGCCGGCTATCGTTAACAGAACATCAGGTTTTTCCATGATTATTCAAAGATCTTCTTAAATGTTTCAAAAGCTTCGTTTAGTTTTGAGATGTCCTGGGCTGACCCTTGAGCCATGTCAGGTCTTCCACCACCTTTTCCTTTAAGAATGGGAGCTATCTCTCTCATAATGTTTCCAGCTTTAAACCTGTCCGTTAAATCTTTTGTTAGTGCAATTAAGAGACTATTTTTCCCATCTTTCTGGGATGTTAACATAACGGCTGATGTTCCTGCTTTATTCCTTATTACGTCTGCAATTTCGACAAGCTCTTTCCCTGTATATCCGTCAATTCTTGCCGTTACGACTTTTATCCCGTTTATAACCGGCGCTGAAGATACGATTTCATCTATCCCTGCTATGGCGAGTTTTTTACGCAATCTCTCAATTTCTTTTTCTTTCTCTTTAAGTTCTTCTTTAAGTTTTTCCACTCTTTGAGGTATCTTTTCCTCTTTTGATTGGAGGGTCGCTTTGAGTCTGTTTATGATGTTTCTTTCTTCCCTTTCCTTTTCCCAGGCTTTAAAGCCGGTAACTGCCTCTATACGTCTTGTTCCAGATGATACGGAAGATTCAGAAAGGGTGATAAACATGCCGATATCGCCGCTTCTTTCGACATGCGTTCCGCCGCACAGTTCTACACTTACATCGCCTACGCTTACGACCCTTACAACATCGCCGTACTTTTCATCAAAAAGTGCCATTGCGCCTCTTTCAAGCGCCTTGTCGTATGGCATTTCTTCCGTAACTACGGGAAGGTTGTCTATAATCCAGCTAAAGATGAGTTTTTCTATCTCTTTCAGTTCTTCATCTTTTACCGAGTCAAAGTGTGTAAAGTCAAACCTCAGTTTATCTGGAAGGACAAGAGAACCTGCCTGTTTTACGTGGTTTCCGAGAACTTCCCTTAAAGCTTTATGTAAAAGATGAGTTGCCGTGTGAGCTCTTTTTATGGCTTCCCTGCGTTCTTTATCGACTGCCGCCTTTACAACTTCACCGGTTTTTATATTGCCTTTTTCTACTTTTACTTTGTGTCCTATCAAATTTTCGGTTACGTTCTGGGTGTCCAGAACGCGACATTTACAGTTAGAGCTTTCTATGAAACCTGTATCGCCTACCTGGCCACCCTTTTCAGGATAGAATGGGGTTTCCTCAAGAAAAACTATACCCTCTTCGCCTTCTTTCAGTTCATCTGTTAAAGTTTCACCTTTAAGAATGCCGGTTACTTTTGTCGTTGTTTCGAGTTTTTCGTATCCCCTAAATGTGGAAGGATATTTTTCTGAGAGCTCGATTATTTGAGGTGAGACAACTTTTTGAACGCCTCCTTTCCACGCTTTTCTTGCTCTTTCCTTTTGTTCTTTCAGCAGTTTTTCAAATCCTTCAACGTCCGCTTCGAGTCTTTCGTCGTTTGCAACTTCAAGTATTAAATCGAGGGGGAATCCGTAGGTATCATAGAGACGGAAAATTTCTTCACCGGGAATGGTTCCCGCGCCCTTTTCCTTAATTTTATCAACAACTTCCTGGAGAAGTTCAAGCCCTTTTTCAAGTGTTCTTGAGAACCGTTCTTCCTCTTTTTCTATGATTTGTTTAATAAGGTTTTCGTTTTCAACAATTTCAGGATAAACATCACCCATTATTTCAATAACTGCATCCACCCCTTTAAACAGAAAAGGGCGATTTATCCCGAGGAGTCTTCCGTGTCTTGAGGCTCTTCTTATAATTCTTCTTAAGACGTAACCTCTCCCTTCATTTGATGGCAAACATCCATCTGCTATAAGAAAGGTCATTGCCCTTAAATGGTCTGCAATGACTCTCATTGATATGTCGCTCTTCTCCTCTTTTCCGTAAGGGATGTCTGCCATCTCCGAGGCCCACTTGACTATCGGGAAGAGGAGGTCGGTTTCGTAGTTTGAAGGAACGTTTTGTAAAACGGATGCAATTCTTTCAAGTCCCATCCCCGTGTCTATTGAAGGTTTTGCAAGGGGTGTAAGTTTGCCGTTTTCATCCCTTTCATACTGCATGAAGACGAGATTCCATATTTCAAGGAATCTGTCACAGTCGCATTTTCCTATGCCGCAGGTTTCTCCGCAGGCAAACTCTTCTCCTCGGTCGAAGTAGATTTCGCTACACGGTCCGCAGGGTCCTGTATCACCCATTGCCCAGAAGTTGTCTTTTTCACCGAGGCGGTAGATTTTCTGTTCAGGTATTCCTATTACCTTGTTCCATATTTCAAATGCTTCGTCGTCCTTCTCGTAAACGGAAACATACAGTTTTTCTTCTGGTAGTTTAAAAACTTCGGTTACAAGTTCCCAGGCAAATTCTATTGCCTCTCTTTTGAAATAGTCACCAAACGAGAAGTTTCCGAGCATTTCGAAAAATGTGTGATGTCTTCCTGTTCTTCCAACATTTTCAAGGTCATTATGCTTTCCTCCCGCCCTCATACATTTCTGGCAGGAGGTTGCCCTTTTAAAAGGCGGTTTCTCTTTCCCCAAGAAGTAGTCTTTGAACTGCACCATGCCTGCGTTTGTGAATAGCAGGGTTGGGTCGTTTGCAGGTATTAGTGAAGAACTTTTAACTCTTGTGTGTCCTTTGCTTTCAAAGTATGACAGGAAAGCTTCCCTTATTTCTTTACCGGTCATGGTTTCCTCTCTCAAAACTATAGTTGTTCGGGTAAAAATCGGGCTATATTTTACCAGAGATTAGATTGTGGATTTCAGTGTAGGAGAATCCTCTCTGCTGGAGAAAGCGCGTCACTTTTTCCCTTTTTGTATGGAGATTATCCCCGAATCGCTTTCTCAGGGTTTTTTTAATGAAAGAGTAATCAAATTCTATTTCCATGAGTATTCTGTCTGCAATCTCTTCGGTTATGCCTTTTTGAACCATGTGAAACCGGATTTTTCGTTTTCCCCATCCTTTTTCCATTTTTGATATGGCGTAGTTGAAGCCGACTCTGTAGTCGGAAAGGTAACCGTTTTCTTTTAAATGCTTTATTACTTCTTCAGAATTAACTTCGGGGAAACGCTGCTTTATTTTGAAAAGTATTTCTCTTTCAGTGTAGTCCCTCCGGCTGAGTAGCCGGAGAGCGTAGGTTAAGGCTTTCTTAAATTTTGAGTTCACCTGAAGTGATTCCTTCCATTCTGAGTTTAAGGTCGTCTGGTCTTGTTGCATATTTGAGAGCATCTTCTCTTGTGATAAGTCCGTTTTTCCACAGTTGATAGAGTGATTGGTCAAACGTTTGAGAGCCATAAGTTTCTCTACCTTTTTCGATAAAGTTTGGAATTTCCTCTGTAAGTTCAGGATTTAAGATTCTTTCCTTTATTGCTTCCGTTGTTATCATAACCTCTACGGCGGGAACCCTTCCTTTTCCATCAGCTTTAGGTAAGAGTCGTTGAGAAATTGTTGCCTTTAGAACAGAGGCGAGCTGATATCTGATTGCCTGTTGGTGATATGGAGGGAAAAAGGAGACGATACGGTAAATGGTTTCTTTGGCATCAAGTGTGTGGAGTGTTGAAAATACGAGGTGTCCGGTTTCTGCTGCGTCAAGAGCAGTTCTAACGGTTTCCGGATCCCTCATTTCACCTACGAGGATAACGTCGGGGTCTTCCCGAAGGGCAGCTTTCAGTGCTGAGAAAAAATCCTCTGCGTCAACGCCAACTTCTCTCTGGTAAAAAATGGATTTTATGTCTCTATGAAGATATTCTATAGGGTCTTCTATCGTTATTACGACCCTTGAATCTTTATGGTTAAGTTCATTGAGCATTGCAGCTAAAGTGGTTGATTTACCTGAACCTGTCGTTCCTGTCACGAGAACAAGTCCTCTGTGCTCAAGAGCTATTTTTTTTATTATTTCTGGAAGGTTCAACTCCTCAATAGTGGGAATTTTGGTGGGAATTGCTCTCATAACTATTGCAAAGGTATTTCTCTGCTTGAAAATGTTAACCCTGAACCTTCCGACTCCGGGAATACTGTACGAAGTGTCGTAATTTTTCAGAATAGGTATTTCTTTCTTTTTCTCTATTGGAAGAATTGTCTTTACAAATTCAAATATTTCAGCACCTGTTAAAGGCGGGAAATTCGTTTTCACGAGCTTCCCCTGTATGCGAAATATCGGCACCATTTTCATTCTCAAATGGATGTCTGATGCCCCCAGGGCAAGGGCTTTTTCGAGTATCTCATTCAGAGTTGCCATAGAGCTTCTCCTTTATCTTGGTTTCGATCTCCTCTGCCACTTCCGGATGTTCTTTTAGATATTTTCTCGCATTTTCTTTACCCTGCCCGAGTCTTATGTTGCCGTAGGAGTACCAGGAACCGCTTTTCTTAATGAACCCTAATTTCTCGCCAAGAATAATGAGTTCAGCCCACCTTGAAATGCCTTCCCCGTAGTAGATATCAACAAAAGCCTCTCTAAAAGGTGGAGCCAATTTATTTTTTACTATCTTTACCCGTGCGGAATGACCGAGCCGTTCGTCATTTTTTCCCTTTATAGCGCCTGCGTTTCTAACTTCTATTCTGAGTGAAGAGTAGAATTTTAGCGCTCTTCCGCCGGTCGTAGTTTCATTGGGTCCGTAATTTGTTCCTCCAATTTTTTCTCTTACCTGATTTATGAAGATTAAGGCGGCGTTACTTTTGTTGGTTGCGGCTGTGAGTTTTCTTAAAGCTTGACTCATGAGCCTTGCCTGTAATCCTACGTGAGAGTCACCCATATCGCCTTTAAGTTCTGCTTCAGGGACAAGAGCGGCAACGGAGTCTATAACTATTACGTCAACGGCACCGCTCCTGACGAGAGTTTCCGCTATTTCAAGGGCCTGCTCTCCGCTATCAGGTTGAGAAATCAGAAGTTCATCAAGGTTTATTCCGAGTTTTTTTGCATATAGAGGGTCAAGAGCATGTTCCGCATCTATGAAAGCAGCAATTCCTCCCTGTTTTTGAGCGTTTGCTATTACGTGAAGTGCAAGGGTTGTTTTTCCGGATGATTCCGGTCCATAGATTTCTGTTATCCTTCCTCTTGGAACACCACCTATACCGGTTGCATAATCTATACTTATGGAGCCGGTGCTTATTGATGGTATTTTTTCGCTTGGTTTTTCACCCAAGAACATTATGGCGCCTTCGCCATAATCTTTCTTAATTTGTTTAAGGGCTTCTTTCAAAACTTTTGCTTTTGCATCTTCCATATTTTTTTACCTCTGAAATCTTATGAGTTTTAATGGTATTTATGTATTGCGTAATATTATAACTTAAATTCTAAGGATTTTTATACTCCTTCCAAAAGTCTTGCGGCCATAATTGTTGGCAGGTTTGCCTCTATTATTGCTTTTGCTGCTCCTTTTACATCATATTTGATTCTTTTTAGCCTGAGGGTGTTATCTTGAAGCACTATATATGAAGCAAGAGGCATGCCGTCTCTCGGTTGTCCCACGCTTCCAGGGTTGATCAAATGTTTTCTGGAGTCTATCGTGTAAACTGGAGTTTTGATAATCTCTGCACCGACAGTTGAAAGACGGTATCCTATGGGAATGTGAGTGTGTCCGAAGAAACATACATGAGCAGTGGATTTTAAAAGTACTTCTTCGGCTTCGCCTCTTGTTAAAATATACCGCATGCTCCCTGGGGACAAGGGGTTATCGTGTACAAGGGTTACGTCATCGAAAATTTTTATTACACTCTTAGTAGCAAAGTATTCTATGTAATCTTCTCTTATTACTTGTTTTGTCCATTTCAAACATGCGTTTACATATCTATTTTCTACGGATGCGAGCCCAAGAAGCATTAGTTCGTGGTTGCCCAGTATGTAAGAAGAAACATTTTCAATAACCCATTGGCAGCATTCGTTAGGGAAGGCTCCATAATTTATCGTGTCTCCAAGGCACCATACCTCATCTATTCCCTCTAAATCCATGTCCTTTGCCACGGCTTCGAGGGCGTGCAAATTTGCGTGTATATCAGATATGATTCCTATCTTCATCATGGTTAAAATTTTATAACTTATGTTTGACTCGTGAAAGGTGTTTTTTTTCGTAAATGTATTAAATGTTAAAATTTCGTAGATTGGGTATATATGCAGAGCCTTTTTAAAAGAGGTCAATTATGAGAGAGGATTTTGGAACGGTGAGTTCTCTTGGAAAAAAAACTGAATATGTTTTTGATTACAAACCGGAAGTTCTTGAAAAATTTCCCAACAGGTTCCCTAACAACATATACTGGGTCTCTTTCAACTGTCCTGAATTTACAACACTCTGTCCCATAACAGGTCAACCGGATTTTGCAACTATTTACATTCAGTACATTCCTGATAAGTGGCTTGTAGAAAGTAAATCTTTGAAGCTCTACCTTTTTTCATACAGAAACGCAAAAGATTTCCATGAAGATACCGTAAACAGGATAGCAGAGGACCTTTTCAGCCTACTTGAACCTTATTACATAGAGGTGTACGGTGAGTTTAATCCCCGCGGCGGAATTTCAATAGATCCATTTGTTCAGAAATTTAAGGAGATTGATTGGGTTAAGGAACTTGCTTCAGAGAGATTTAGACTTCACAGAATTAATCCTCCAAGGATATTGCGTAACAGGGGGTAACTTTATGATACTGATTCTTGGTGGAAGTGGTGCCTATTTTTTAGATAAAGAACGTTTTGGTAAGGTGTTGTGGAAGAAGCGGATAGAGACACCCTTTGGACTTTCCAATCCTGTTTATAAAATAAAGTCATTGGCCGGTTTTGAATTTCTCTTTCTCTCCCGCCACGGGGAAAAAGATTACGAGGTTACTGCTCCATTTGTTAATTATCGTGCCAACATCTATGCAGCAAAAGAATGTGGCGCCGAGCGGATCGTTGCCTGGACAGGTCCTGGTTCAATGAGAGAAGAATTTAAGCCGGGCGATTATGTAATTCCAGATGATTTAATAGACTTTACGAAAAAGAGAAATTATACATTTTTTGAAAATAAGGGCCTCGGTTTTGTGAGACAGAATCCTGTTTTCTGCCCCGAGATAAGGGCTGCTCTTAAGGAAGTGCTAACCAAGATGGGTTATGATTTTCATCCTGGCGGGACGTACGTGTGTACTGAGGGTCCACGTCTTGAAACGCCGGCAGAAATAAGGATGTATAGAAAGCTTGGTGGTGATCTTGTAGGTATGACCCTTGTTCCAGAAGTTTTTCTGGCTAAAGAATTAGAGATGTGTTACGGTACGGTCTGTTATGTTACTAATTATGCGGAGGGAATAAAACCTTATGAGTTTAAAGCAGGAATTCTTTTTGAGGGTATGCTTCCCGAAGAACAGAAGAAGTTAGTTGATAAAGCGGTGAGCCGCTTTCCGGAAATTATGCTTTCTCTTATGGAAGTTCTATATTCAAAAGACAGGAAGTGTCCCTGTAAGGACACGATGAAGAGGTACAGGATAAAAGGCATGATAGGTGAAGATTGGAAAGCCTGGTTTTGATGTTGCGGTTGAGAAGTTTCAATGGATTTTAAAAACAGCTTCAGAGATATACAGTATTCCGTTTTTGTCAACGCTTCAAAAGAAGGAAAAGATTTTACACTCTATCGACTTACGATTTTAAAGTACACGATTGTTATAGGACTTGTATCGATTCCTTTTGTTGCAGTTTTGCGCAATATATTGTTTGGCCAAACCAAGATAGCACTTTTTTCCGCCACCACGGAACTTTTGCTGTTTGTTGCCTATATATTTTTAAACTTAAGAATTTTGCCTTTTCAAGAGCCTTTGTTATTACGGGCGTTTTTATGATTCTTGTGGGCATACTTGTTCAGGATGTACACTACAACTACATGTGGTTTGCGCTCTTCCCTGCTGTTGCGTTCGTTCTATTCCCTGCCGGTATAGCCCTCGGGGCTTCTATTATTTTTGGAGCTGCCATAGTTTTTATTGAGTTTGTTCTCTACGGCCGTGCTTTCTGGCTAAAGTTTTACTATGTGCAGGAAGTTTTGATTTTCTACTGTTTTATGGTTTTTGGCGGTTATCTTTACTCAAAGGTTCTTGAAGAACATGAGTTGATTTTACAAAGACTCGCAACGAAAGATATGCTCACAGGGGCTTATAACAGGTGGAAATTTCTTGAAGATTTTGAGAGTGAGTTTGAAAGGGCAAGGCGTTACAACTATCCCATTTCGCTTATTATGTTTGACATAGACCACTTTAAAAAAGTGAACGACACCTACGGTCACGATGCTGGCGATAGAGTTCTTAAAAAGATAGCTAAAATAGTAAAAGATAATATAAGAAAGCTAGATACGCTGGTTAGATGGGGCGGAGAAGAGTTTATTATATTTTTACCAAATACAAAAAAAGAAGGTGCGGCTGTTTTAGCGGAAAAAATAAGACAGAAGATAGAGAAAGCCAACTTTGATGAGGTGGGAAAGGTTACCGTTAGCTTTGGTGTAGCCCAGATTGAGAAGAATGACACGATAGATGATTTATTAAAAAAGGTGGATAAAGTGCTTTACAAGGCCAAAAGAGAGGGAAGAAATAGAGTGGAAGTGGCACCTTAAATTTTCTTGCTTTATACTTGTTAACGATTAGAGATTAGAGAAATTTTTGTTACAATCTTTTTGTGTTTGTATAGTCGGTAAGGAATCTTAAATGAATTTTTATGGGTTTTTGAGGGGGATTTGAGGAATGAATGTTGAAGGTTTGAAACGGGCTTGTCGTTTGACAGACACAACTGATCTTGAAGGGTTGAGGCAGGCGATATTCTATTATCTCCTGCTGGCAGGTATATTGACTGTACCGGTATTTGGCGCTTTGAGAAACTACATCTTTGGAAAGTACGTTATCGTAGAAGCTTCTCTAATAGCAGAGTTAATACTCCTTTTTGGTTTTTTTCTCTATAAAATAGGAAAGTATGGATATTCAAAGCTTACTTTAATGTTTGCAGTTGCCGTCATACTTTTGGGCGTTGTTTTTCAGAATGTTCCGTTTATGTATATGTGGTTAGCCCTTTTTCCGGCCCTTGCTTTTATTCTTTTCCCTTCAGAAACGGCGCTTTTCCTCTCTTTTTTCTTTGGAATAGTTGTTTTTGTTGTTGATTTTCTTTTTCATAGACGGTTTTCCAGCAATGAGCTCTACTTTCTTCAGGAGATGCTGATATTTTACCTTTTTATGATAGCTGGAGGGTTTCTGTATGCTAAGGTTATGGAGAAACAGCAGTTTCTTTTAAAATGGTTAACTTCTAAAGATGAGCTTACCGGAGCAGTTTCTCGTGCACGTTTTCTTGAAAATCTTGAAAAGGAGATTCCCCGCTCAAAAAGGTACAGTATTCCGGCATCATTGATAATGTTTGATATAGATAATTTTAGAGAAGTTAATAAAACCTTTGGTTACGAAGTTGGAAACACTTTTTTAAGACAGATAGTGAAGGCAATTGAAAAAAATGTGAGAGGTGCAGATATCATTGTGAGATGGGGTGATGATGAGTTTGTCGTTTTTGCGCCCCATACTGATATATACGGGGCCATTAAACTTGCAGAGAAGTTGAAAAGAGTGATGGATGGCATTTTTGCCAAAATAGGTGGTAAAATTACAGTAAGTATGGGTGTTACATCTTTAAAGAATGATGATACTATGGATGAACTTTTGCGGAGACTTGACGAAGCTCTTTATCTTGCTAAGAATCGTGGCGGCAACCGCATAGAGTCGCTTGAGTAAAGGGAGGTTGCAATGAAAGGTTACATGTTGATAGGTGGTGAGAGGATATTTAAAGATAAAGAAATAGAAATACTGTTCCCTTACGATAATTCTGTTGTCGGAACTATTCCTGACGGTGATGAAGAGGATGCGAGAAGAGCTGTTGATGCCGCCATTAAAGGTTTTGAGAGGATGAAAGAACTTACCGCTTACGATAGGTACTCTATTCTTTCGAAGGCAGCAAGAATACTTTCAAACAGGAGTTATGAGATTGCGGAACTTCTTACAAAAGAGGTTGGAAAAACAATAAAAGAGTCAATGGGGGAGGTTGGCAGGGCAGTTAACACTTTGACTCTATCAGCGGAAGAGGCGAAAAGGATAGCTGGTGAAGAAGTGAATTTTGATGCAGCACCGGGAATAAGAGGAAAGGTCGGTTTTTACAGGAGAGTTCCTCTTGGTGTTATCGGCTGTATTACACCTTTCAACTTCCCCCTTAACCTTACCTGTCACAAAGTTGGTCCTGCGCTTGCTGCAGGTAATAGCGTTGTTATAAAACCTTCCGAGAACACATCTCTTGTTACTATAAAGCTTGCAGAAATTTTGATAGAAGCAGGATTTCCACCTGAAGCTGTAAATGTGATTACAGGTTACGGTGAGAAAGTTGGTGATGCTCTTGTGAGGGATAAAAGAGTAAGGATGATAACTTTTACGGGGAGCGTTGAAACTGGAAAAATAATAATGTCTCGAGGCGGTTTGAAAAAGTATGCGATGGAGCTTGGTTCAAATGCAGGGGTTTATGTTGACAAAGACCAATCGGTAAGACTTGATTTTGTATCTGAAAAGATCTGTCGTGGCGGATTTGCCCTTGCAGGTCAGGTCTGTATATCTGTTCAGAGAGTGTTTGTTCATGATTACCTCTTTGATGATTTTATTAACAGGGCTGTTGAATTTACAAAGACCTTGAAGATTGGTAATCCGCTTGAAGAGACTACCGATATGGGGTCTGTTATAGATGTTCAAGCGGCAGATAGAATAATGGAATGGATTGAAGAGGCAGTATCTGCTGGTGCCAAAATTGTTTGCGGGGGTAAAAGGCTTTCCGATACAGTTATAGAACCGACTATAGTTATTAATGTTCCTGAGGATGTAAGGTTATTTACTGGTGAAGTTTTCGGTCCGGTTATAGTGGTGAACAGAGTAAAAAGTGTTGATGAGGCGATAGAAAAGGTTAATCTTTCAAGATACGGTCTTCAGGCGGGTATATTTACAAATGATTTAAGGGCGGCGTTTAAGTTTTCTAAAGAAGTTGAAGCTGGTGGAATAATGGTAAATGAAATTCCAACATTTAGGGTTGATCAGATGCCTTACGGTGGGGTAAAAGAGAGTGGAATTGGACGGGAAGGTCCGCTTTTTGCCATTGAAGAGATGACGGAAATAAAAACGATCTGTTTTGATATTAACTTTTGAAGGTTGTTAAAGTGTGGAAGATGAAGTGCTGGTTTTATCTTTTTCTTTCCGGGCGCAGATCTTACACTTTCCAAAGAACGTATGCTGCGCATTTTCTATGATGTGGCCTGGTCCCTCTACAAACTTTCTTGCCGTGTCGCATATAGGGATATCGATATCAAATATTCTACCGCAGTAAGTGCAGACAAAATGGTGATGATATTCAGTCTTGTAGTCATAACGAGACTGTTTGTTAACGACGATTTCACCGATTTTTCCTTCCCTTACCAGTTCTTTCAAAACTCTGTAAACGGTGGCAAGGCTGATGATTTTAAGTTCTTTCTTTGCTCTCTCGTAAACCTGCTTGGCCGTCGGGTGGTCTTTGGATGACATAACTGTTTGATATATAACAATCTTTTGTTTTGTCTGTCTCTTATTTTTGCGGTTCTCCATGGAGGTATCTCCCGTAGTAAAAAATAAGATTTATTATTAATTATAACCTGCTTGCAAATCTTTGTAAAATTGATTTTAAATATAACGGGTAATAATGATTGTCTGGTGTTGATAAAATTCCGTTTTTTTTACAAAATTCCCTTGATAAGGTTTTTGTGTGTATAATGATTAAAACACTTTTTATGAGAGAAATTGGTGAAAAGGGCAGCAGATTACATTAAGGAACTTTCCGGGACAGAAACTTTTGACGTTGCTATTGTTCTTGGTTCGGGTGTCGAAATAGGGGATGTTTCTTTTGAGATACCTTACAATAAGATTCCTGAAATGCCCGTTCCCTCCGTCCCGGGTCATAGAGGAATCCTTAAGCTGGTTAACATAGGTGTTATTTCTGCTTTGGTTTTTTCAGGGCGGTTTCACTATTATGAAGGAAGGAGCGATGAAGAGATTAGAGCTATTCCCCGCCTGTCCCATCTGCTTGGCTGTAAGTTTTTCATAGCCACGTGTGCTGCGGGGGCTGTTTCGAGACGAGCTGCCGCTTCTCATCTTGTTGTCGTTGAGGATCATATAAACCTTATAGGCAGGAACCCTCTCACAGGATTGATAAAAACGTATGGGAGTGATGTTTTTGTAGATTTAAAGTTTGCCTACGATAGACAGTTTATTGATGCTTTTTTAGACTGTGCTTTTAAGTCTAAAGTGTCTGCTATGAGCGGAGTGCTTGCTGCAATGCATGGACCCAACTATGAGACGTTTGCCGAGATAAGAATGCTTTCAATGTTGGGAGTGGATGTCGTTAGTATGTCAACAGTTCCGGAAATTATTGCGGCGCGGTTTTACGGTATGAAAGTTGGTGCAGTAGCTGTGGTTGCCAATGATGCTTTAAGTGTGAATACAACCCATGAAGAGGTTCTTGAAAACGTCAGGTTAAAAAATGATGTGCTGTCAATTACACTAAAGCGGACATTGATAAATTTATACAATTACATATAGAGAATTAGCTTGACATGGGTGCTAATTTTTTCTAACATACATTTCAGGATTACAATATTTGTTTTATGGTGGGATAGGAGGTTTATACATAGATGGTGGTGGAAAAAGGGGAGAAGTTTACAATAACCTTTCGCATAAAAACAAATATACATAAGGATGGGTGGAGATGAAGAAAGTACTGTTTTTATCAGCAGCGGTTCTTTTTGCAGCTTCATGTGGTACCGTTCAAACAAAACCTGTTACGGAAAAACCTGTAACGGAAAATAAAACAGAGGAAGCGAAACCTAGGGTAGAAAAAAAGGTTGAAGAGGTTAAACCAAAGGTCGCTGTACCGGAAAAGGAGCTAACGCTTGCCAAGTTCAGTCACAGGGAGCACATGGCTGTGATTTCAAAGTACGGATGTTTACCCTGCCATCACTTTAACGTGGAGATGCACGTTCCTGATGTGAAAAGGGCGGAAGTGATTTCTCAGAAATTCTTAAAACCGGGTGTGGCAAGCTGTAGGGTGTGTCATGCCCATGGAGTGTCTCAATGAGAAGGAAACAAGAAACTTATAGTGTAGGGGGTCTGGAGTGAGAGCTTTCATAATGTTCTTGTTAGGAATGCTAACCCTCTGTGGAACAGCCCGTGCAAATGTAAACATAGGAGACGATGGATGTCTCTACTGTCACAGACTTAAAGGGCTGTCGGTTGTAGAGGTAAAGAAAAACGGTAAGAAGGAAATTCTGGACTGCAGCATTAATGATGCAAAGTATCTTCACTCAATCCACAGAAACATCCACTGTACTGAATGTCACACGAAGGCGACGTCTTATCCTCACAATAGAGCACTTGTGAAAGAGGTAAACTGTGCGGCAAAGTGTCATGTGATTGATCCAGCGACGAAAAGGCCGTTTTCTCATGCTGCTGTCTATAAAACATGGGAAGAAAGTGTGCACGGCAAGAATTACAAAAAGGCGCCAGACCTTTATCCGAACTGCCAATACTGTCATACTAACAGACTTCTTATCAATATAAAGAAGTTTGAGACTCTGGAAGGAAGTTTTGATAGGTGCTATATATGTCACAGAAACAAAAAATGGACAGAAGATAGGCTTGCACATGTGGCAAGCAGAATGGATATTCCTTTGATCAAAAACGGTTTCGTTTCTCAGTTTGTGGAAACCAGAAGAGATGGATGGGAGATTGTTGAACTTTGTGCAAGCTGTCACGAAGATAAGAAAAAGATGGAAAAAGCTATTAAAATTGAAGGTATTCATAACAAGTATCTTAAAGAAAGGATACTTGAGGCAGTTGATTCTTATGAAAAGACAATGCACTCAAAGATGTTGTATCTTGACAGGTCAGATACGCGGGCTGCAGACTGTCTTGACTGTCATACAAACAAAGGTGGAAACTTCCATGATATCTTCCACAAAGACGATCCAAGGTCATCCATTAATCCAAAAAATATTGAAATGACATGTGGTCGTTCAACAGAATGTCACCCGCTTGTTCCTAAGTATCATATGAAAAACTTTGCCCAAACTAAATGGGTTCACGTTGAACCTGTGCTTGGTGAGGACCTTTCTCAAACAATAGCATGGGGTGTTGAGGAAGGAATGTTTTGGATGTCCTCTTCTGTTATTCTCTTTTCAGCAATTATTGTTATTCTTGATACCCTCAAATTCATGAGGAGGAAGTAACATGGGATGGCTTAAAGAAAAATTCAGAATGAGAGAGGATTATGAGAAGCTTATCATCGTTGATGGTGATAAGTTTTATGTCGAAAAATGGACAACGATGCAGTCGCTAATGCACGTAGGTATAATGACAATGATTATCCAGGTTATAACTGGTTTTCCTCTTAAGTATTGGAATGCTCCTTGGGCTAAATACGTTGTTAAAGCACTTGGAGGAATCAGTGGCTTGATGACTATGCACAGAGTAGATGGAGCGATAATGTTTTTTGATTTCCTTTTCGTTGTTTTTTACTGTGTAATGTTCATGATAGCCAACAGGGATAGGGTTAAAAAATATGGGTTCTGGGACACTTACAGACTTCTTCCAGGCCCTTCAGATATTACAGTAGTTCATTATTTTAAATATCTTCTTGGATTCAGGAAATCTCCACCAGATTATGATGAATGGATGTGGGTTGATAAATTTGATTTCTTTGCAGTAGGTTGGGGTATGATTGCTATTGGTATTACAGGCTGGATTCTGTGGCTTCCGGAAGTTTTCACAGGATTTTTGCATCTTCCTCCCGTTACTATTCAGATAGCTTATTTAGCGCACGGTGACGAAGCTTTAGTTGCTGTTGGATGGATCGCTCTTGTTCACCTCTACATGACTCACTATGGTCCACATAAGTTTCCAATGGATTGGATATGGCTTACAGGTATTTCACCTGAAGTTGAATGGATGGAAGAAAGACCCCGCTCATGGAGAAGAATCATTAAGAGAACAGCCGAGCATGAGCCCGAGCTTCTTGAGAAGTATCCAGCTCTTAGAGAAAGGTATGAATTTGTTAAGTCTATAGAAAATCTGCCTAACGAAGAGATTGTTGCCAAAATTCACGAGTACGCACATCACCTTCTTGAAAAGGAACTTAGCGAGGAGGCAGTATAATGAGAAAACTTGTTTTTGCCATAGCAGCTATTTTTCCTGTTGCGGCTTTTGCTGAAGGTATGATAAGCCCTCTCTTGAAGGGTTCACCTTCGGACATTTCAGGGTGGGAAAAGAAAATAGAGAAACAATTAAAAGAAAAGCCTCAGTTTCCAAAGGAATCTGAGTATCCTCAGCCGTTCCATGCGCCGAACGGTTATGAGTATCCTGTAAAGGATATTTGTGTTGCATGTCACTCGTACGCAGCGCACACGAAAGATGAAACATTTGCGCCTTTTTACAATGCTCACTCAACATTTATGAGCTGTACAGTATGCCACTATAAGGAGGCGGGGCTCACATATGCGTGGGTTGAGATAACAAAAGATGGAAAGATGAAAGTAATAAAAAATACAGAAGATATGTACGGCGTTAGATACGTTAAAGCCGATGGTAGGGTTGCACTTTCAGGCCTTGACAGTGATGCAAAAATAACGCCGCTTGTTAACGGAAAACCGGTTGATATTCCGTTAAAGGGTAACGAAGGATTGCTCCACGATGCAGCAGCTGTTTCAAAGATTTACAACAATCTTGCAAAGCATCCTTACAAGTGTGCAGACTGTCATAGAGGGAAGAATCCTCTTAACCTTGTTGGGCTCGGATTTTCTCAGGAGAGAATAAACGAGATTGAGAACAACGAAATTGTTAAGGGATTACTTGAGGAAGGAAAGATCTACTTCCCAAACTTCATCTGGAAGAGGTAAGGCGATGAGATTTTTAATAGCGGTGTTGCTTGCGGTTTTTTCTTTTTCTGTTCCATCTTTTGCCGGGCAAATTAGCGGAAACTTTAAGTTCCCGTCCGATATAGCTGTCTCAGCGGGAAAGATTTATGTAGTTGACGGTCTTAATGGAAGGATTGTTGTTTTAAACAAGAATGGTGACGAAGTTGGGACTATAAAAGCTGACAATCCTTATGGTATTTCTGTTGACGGCAGTGGCATCTATGTTGCTTCTCAATCCGGTAAGGTTTTGATTTTTTCAAAGGACGGAAAGCTTAAAAAGAGTATTGATGTTTCCGGCAGGCCTATAGATGTTGTTAGAGTCGGAAATAATCTCTGGATTACGGATGGCAAAAATAATTGTGTGAAAATTGTTTCTATTAAAAGCGGCAAAGTGATTAAGCAGATCGGTGAGAAAGGCTCTGTTCCTGGAGATTTTGTTTCGCCTTTCATGATTGCTACCGATGGGAAAAATGTTTACGTGGTAGATTCTATTAATGCCAGGGTTGAGGTTTTTGATAAAAACGGCAACTTCTTGAGAGTATTCGGTGATTTTGGCGTAGAAGAAGGTGATTTTTACAGGCCTAAAGGCATTGCTGTTTTCAACGGTGAAGTTGCCGTTTCCGATGTTGTTAATGGTGCTGTTCAACTCTTCAATCCATACGGTGCTTTTGACGGCGTTGTTGCTAAAGGACTTCAATATCCAATATCTATCGCTTACGATGCAGGTGTTCTTTATGTTCTTGAGCCTCTGAAGAACAAGATACTTACATTTAATGTACAAGGGGTTAAATAATGAGAAAGACCTTAGCTATTTTCCTATCAGTAGTTGCGATGCCAACAGTTTCTCATGCGAAGCTTGAGAAAAGCATGAAGAAGGACTGTCTGGTTTGTCACCAGAACTGGCTGCTGGAAGCTAAGGTGAGTTCTCCCAGGCTTCTTACCGATAGGACTTTAATGGCAGGGGATAAAATAATGTGTTTAACCTGTCACGATGGATCTATGGCCGATGATAGGTTAACTTTTCTTAACTTTGATAAGCATTCTCACCCTGTTGACGTTAAAGTTCCTGAAGATATGAAAATTCCTAAGAAGTTCCCTCTCCGTAATGGGAAGCTTTTCTGCGGTACCTGCCATACGCCTCATTCAGAGGTCGGCAGCCAGGATAAGTTAGACTACACCTTTATGCGCTTTAAAAATACAGATTCAAGCATGTGTATAGATTGTCACAAGAACAATACAGGTCACGGTAACCATCCTATCCTTGCCGATACTGCAGGAAAGATGTCTTCATCCATTATAGCTAAGATAAAGTCTCTCCACGGAAGGGTCGGTAAGGATGACGAAGTTACCTGTCAGTCATGTCATGCTGCCCACAAAGGCCAAGGTGAGCACGCACTTATTATTTCTAACAAAAACTCTCAACTTTGCTTTGTGTGTCACATCAAGGAAGTAAATTCACCTAAACATAAAAACAATATGTCCCATCCGGTTCTTGTAAGTGTAGATTCTATGGAAGTTAAGCCTGCACAAGTAAGATTAAAGTTGGGAAGTGAAAACAAGGTTGAGTGTTACACATGCCATAAGATTCACCATTCAGCTGATAAGATGCTTCTTGCAGAATCACCCAAGTCTCTCTGTGTTGCCTGTCACGTTTCGGAGAAGACGGTTCTCCATTCAAAACATGGATTCGCAGACAAAGACGCCTGCCTTGAATGTCACACAGCGCACAAGGCAGTCGGTGCAGACCTCTGGGGTAGAAAGCTTAATGATAAAGCCACAGCTTACGCCGTTTATCTTGAGGCGTCTGATGCAGATAGAATGTGTATTTCATGTCACTATCCTGGTGGTGAAGCACCTGACATAGGTACTATTTCTCACCCAACAAATGTTGAAACGAAGTTTAGGTCTCTGCCGCTCAAAAAGGGCAGGGTTGCCTGTGTTACCTGCCACAATCCTCACAAGTGGAGCGCTGTTGGTGCTCCGGAGAGTGACAGGGCAAACGGCAGTTTCCTCAGAGTACCGGAAAAGGATCTGTGTAGCAGATGTCATCCAGGCAACTGTGCATGTAAAAAGGGTGTTCACGGTGCTATTGACGATAGAAATGTTCTCGGAGAAACGCCGAGGAGTGCTGGAAGATGTGCCGCGTGCCACGTTCCTCACAAGGCAGTCGGTGCATACCTTAAAGGAATCAAAGGAGGAGAAGGCCTTGATAATGTTTCTTCCTTCTGTATGGCGTGCCACGGTGAAGGTGGCATAGCCAGAACGAAAGTTATGGCGGGCAAGTTTAAAGATCACCCAATTGATGTCAGAACAAAAGACGGCAAAGTTGTTACATGTGCAAGCTGTCATAATCCGCACAGCGCTGATCCGTATGCTCTTGTTGTGCCGGTTGAGGGTGATTCAGCTCTCTGTCTTGAGTGTCATAAAGATAAAAATCTTAAAGGAACAGCACACTATCTTGTGGCCAAAAGTGAAAGTATTGAGAAAAACGGGCAGTGCTCTGCTTGCCACACACCTCATAATCCTAAAGGTCCGACTCTCTGGAATAGAAAGCTTGGTGAAGGCAAGACAATTAACGAGAGACAGTGTACTTCTTGTCACGCTCCCGGTAAAATGGCTGCAAACCTCACGACCGGTGAAATTTCGCATCCGCTTGGTGGGAAAGTTGAAACAGACGCGGTTCCTGCTATTAATCAGAAAACAGGTGTTCCCGGTGAAGGTGTTGTTGACTGTGCAAGCTGTCACGATCCGCACGGTAGCGCTGCCGGTAAACCATTCCTCAGGGTTACAAACAGGGGAAGCAAGCTCTGTATTTCATGCCACAAGACAGAAGCAGCAATTAAAGGGACAGTTCATGATGTTAATGGGCAGATGTGTTCTGCATGTCATGTGCCTCACCAGGCTAAAGGTGCTTTCTTGTGGAAGATGGAACTTAAGAACTTTACATATCCTAACGGCGAGACAGTTGATAGAGCATCATCCTATTGTCTCACTTGCCACAGCAAAGGTGGCGTAGCAGAAAATGCTACAGTTGAATACTTCTTCCATCCAAGGGCTGACTTTGATATTGTTGCTCAGGATAGACCCGGCAGGAAAGGTAAATGGCCTATATTTGCAGAGAATGGCACAGAAGTGGAGAGAGCTGGGGCAATTGCGTGTGAGACATGTCACGATGCACACATACATGGAAAAACTTATTTCTTAAGAAATAAGACGGTTGCTGGAAGCATTTGTGCTGACTGTCACGGCGATGAAGCTCTTATTAGGTACATGTGGTACCATAAAAAAGAGGTTAGACAGTCCACATCAAGCTATAAGTAAACCAAAGCAGGAGGAAGCTGCAGATGGCTAAAGAGATGACTGCAAGGGAGTTTGAAAGATATTCATGGAAGAAGGCATGGATAGTGCTTGCGGCTGTATTTATCATCCTTTTCCTTCCATGGATACTTGTTTGGTTTGTTAAGTTTGTTCACTGGTACGCTCAATCATTCTTTATGTGGTTATAATTGGGAGGTGAGGAATGGCTTATAGCGGAGAATTTCATAGTAAAATGGGAAAAATAAACTTCTTTAAAAGCTGGATATCTGCATTTGAACTCATAGTTGCTATACTTACGTTAGGTATGGTATCTATAAATTGTATGAAGCAGGGGCTTCACCTCTTCTATCTTTTCTTCGGTGGTGGGCACTAAATTTTAGGAGAGAAATTTTTGAAGCTGATAAAACTCAGGGGCAGGGCGCTTTTGGCGCTTCTGTCCTTTTTCTTTTTTTCCTGTTCTGAGCCTTCCGGCAAACCTGCAGGTGATGCTGTTCTTGGTGAAAGGGTGGATCCGTCAAAAGTCCATTTTCAGAAAGGTGTTTACGGGGGGACGCTTTACGACTCTTCCTCCTCTGATCCAAAAACTTTTAACCTTGTTTTTGCCCATGAGACGTCTTCTACAGGTGCTGTTGGTGGACTTTTTGAAGGTCTTACCGATGTTGACATTAAAACACTGAAACCTACAGGCAGGCTTGCAGTTTCATGGGAATTTAAGGACAACGGCAGGAGGTGGATATTTCATTTAAGGAAAAATGTCAGGTGGTTTGATGGTAAACCTTTTACAGCTGACGATGTTGTTTTTACTTACAGAGATATCTACTTCAATCCCCGCTATCCCAATTCCGTTAAAGATATGTTTGAGATTGATGGTAAGTTACCGGAAATCAGGAAGATAGATAATTACACAGTTGAGTTTGTTCTGCCTGAGCCTTTTGCTCCACTTCTCTATTCACTTTCAGTAGCTATTTTTCCCAAACATGTTCTTGAAAAATCTGTAAAGGATGGAAGTTTTGATAACGTATGGACTGTCTCAACGCCGCCAGAAGAAATTGTAGGGACGGGACCCTATAAACTTGTGAAATATGTTCCCGGTCAGTATCTGATTTATGAGAGGAATCCTTACTACTATATGAGAGATGATTACGGCGATAAATTACCCTTTGTAGAAAAAAAGGTTACATACATTCTCCCGCAGAAAGACACAGAACTTCTTAAGTTTAAAAATGGGGAGCTGGATTTTTATGGACTTTCCGGTGACGATTTTCCAGCCTTAAAACAAGAAGAGAAAAATGGCAACTTTACCATATATAACTTAGGTCCTTCTCTTACCGCTGATTTTTTGTGTTTTAACGAGCGAAAAGGTGCTGTTCCTGACTGGAAGTGGAGACTCTTTTCAAATGCGACTTTCAGGAGAGCCATTTCTCACGCCGTAGATAGAAAGGGTATTGTTCTGACGGTTTATAATGGGCTTGGTTTTCCCGTTTATACGCCTGTCACGTCTGCCAATAAACTCTATTACGATGAGAATGCACCTAAGTTTCCCTATGATCTTAAAAAGGCAAAGGCGTTGCTTGAAAGTATTGGATTAAAAGATAGAAACGGAGACGGGTGGCTTGAAACGCCGGATGGCCATAAAGTGGAGTTTAACCTCCTTACGAATTCCAACAATCCTGCAAGAGTTCAGATAGGCACGATTTTGAAGTTTGATTTTAAAAGACTTGGTATAGATGTTCACTTTCAACCTCTTGATTTTAACAATCTTGTTGATAAGCTTCTCAACACTCACGACTTTGATGCTGTGATTATAGGGCTTACAGGTTCTATGGATCCAAACGGCGGAAGGAATGTATGGAAAAGTTCTGGACAGCTTCACCTGTGGAATCCGGGGCAGAAAAAGCCGGTGACCAAATGGGAAGCCGAGGTTGATAGACTTTTTGACGAAGGGGTGAAAGAGCTTGATTTTAAAAAGAGGGTGAAGATTTATAGAAAGGCGTACAGAATAATCTGTGAACAACAACCTCTCATTTACATAGCGGCTCCTGTTGTTCTTGAGGCAGCGAGGAATAGAGTTAGAAACTATTTTCCTACTATATGGGGTGCCTATAAGCCGGAACGTATTTTCATAAAAGAGTGATATAATCTTTCCTGTTGAAATCTAAAAAAAGAATGAGCAAATCTGAGGGAGGAACCTATGGTTGAAGAGATTGGAGCCCACATGCCCCTATGGTTGACCATACCTTTTGCTGGAATTCTCCTTTCCATTGCCATTTTGCCTCTTGTTGCTTCACATTTCTGGCATAAACATTTTGGTAAGGTTTCAGCCTTTTGGGCAGTCGCATGTGCAGTTCCTTTTATTGCTATGTACAAAGGTATTGCAGTTCACGATATTTTGCACACGATTCTGGTTGAATATATTCCGTTCCTTGTTCTCCTTGGAGCTCTTTATACGATTGCAGGGGGTATCTATATAAAAGGTTCCTTTGTGGGGAAGCCGATTTTTAATACGGCTCTTCTCTTTATAGGTGCTATGCTTGCATCTCTTATGGGAACTACAGGTGCGGCTATGCTGCTTGTGAGGCCTTTAATAAGGGCTAACAGGTGGAGAAAGTATAAAACGTTTGTTATTGTTTTCTTTATTTTCTTAGTCGCAAATATTGGTGGTGCTTTGACGCCTCTTGGTGATCCGCCTCTCTTTCTTGGTTTTTTAAAAGGGGTTCCCTTTTTCTTTACTCTAAGGCTTATTCCGATATGGATAACAGCTGTGTTGATTGTTCTTGGTAGCTTTTTTGCAATTGATTCTTATTACTATGCAAAAGAAGATAAAACAACCATTCCGATAGGTGATGAGAAGTTTGAAATTCTTGGTTCTATTAATTTTCTGTTTCTTATAGGCGTTTTGGGGGCTGTTCTCTTAAGCGGCATTGTACATCTCCCTCAGATAAGTGTTTTCGGGGTGCATCTTCATCTACAGGATGTTTTGAGGGACTTGATTCTCATCGTTCTTGCGATTCTTTCAATTCTTTTAACGCCACCGCTGGTAAGAGAAAAGAACGAGTTTACCTGGTTTCCAATAAAAGAGGTCGCTATCCTCTTTATAGGTATCTTTATTGCGATGATTCCGTGTCTTAAAATTCTTGAAGCTGGTGAACATGGACCGGCAGGTGGGTTGATCCATATGCTTTCTGAACCTTATCACTACTTCTGGGCTACAGGTTCCCTTTCTTCTTTCCTTGATAATGCACCAACATACCTTACATTTTTAATGACAGCTCTTGGGAAGTTTTATCCGGGTGTTCCTGTGAAGGTTGCTGTTCATAAATTGATAGCGACACACTCTATATATCTTGAGGCTATTTCTGCGGGTGCCGTTTTTTTTGGTGCAATTACCTATATTGGAAATGCGCCAAATTTTATGGTTGCTTCTATCGCAAGGGAACAGGGCGTTGAGATGCCTTCTTTCTTTGGATATATAATCAAGTATTCAATTCCTGTTCTTGTTACGACTTTTGTGATTCTTACTGTTATCTTTTTTAAATGATAAGTCCGGGGCGTCTTTTTCGCCCCTTTACGATATCATTTGGAGTGCTTTTGTAACTACCTCTTTTGGCGGTATGTCAAGGCACTTGAGGTGTTCACATCTAACCTTCCCGTGGAGAGAGCACGGGTTACAGGGGAGTTCTTTCCTTATTACGGTTCCTTCGGATTCAAGGGGAGCAAATCCAAAACATGGATGGGTTGCACCGTAAATAACTGCTACTTTTGTTTTTACAGCCCTTGCCATGTGAACTGCAGAGGAGTCGTTGGATATGACGAATTCGGCCTGCTTTATTACCGCCATTGATTCAAGGAGGGTTAATCTTCCGCAGAAGTTCAAATTGTAAGCGCCCGTTATTTCCATACCGGCTTCCACATCTTCCTTTCCGCCGACTGTAACGACCTCAAAACCAACCCTTCTCAATATCTGTGCAATTCGCTTGTACTTCCTTATTGGGTAAGCTTTACCTTCCCATCTGGCTCCCGGTGCGATTACAACAAATTTTCTGTGGGGTAAAAGTCTTGATATGTGTAATTCCGTTTCTTCAGGAATGAATATTTCCGGGGTGGGATTTTCTTCGACCTCTATACCGGCTTTTCTGACGGCTTTTGCATAAAGTTCAGGGATGAAAAGCTGCTTTTTTCTTTTTAAAAACTTGAAGAATATTACCTCTCTTCGCCAGAGGGACTGTTTGTTGTACCGTATGGTTTTAAAAGGTAAAAACTTTGAAAGTAACCGCGTTTTCAGGATGTTATGTAAATCAAAAACATAGTCGTAGTTTTCTTTTTTAAGGTTATCCGCTAACTCTTTTACAGCCTGAAATGATAGTCTGTTTTTACTGACGCCCATAACCTTTCTGATGCGGGTATCGGGTACGAATATGGGGGCTATGGATTTATCTGTTAGTATGTCAATTTCCGCTCCGGCTTTTTTGAGTGCGTTAAAAACAGAAGAGATAAGTATAACGTCCCCTATTGAAGAAAGTCTTATGAGTAAAACTTTCATCATTCCTCTAACGGTTCAAATTTGTCTTTTGATGCCCCACATATTGGACACACCCATTCATCAGAAATTGCCTCAAGTGGTGTTCCTGGAGGCACGCTGTTTTCAGGATCACCATTCTCCTGATTATATATGTAACCACAAATTGTGCATCGCCATTCTTTAGCCATCTTTTCCCCTTAGTTTCTTTTGATAAATTGTAGCACACTTTTTTTGTATTGGAAAGCTCTAAAGAGGTTGTTCTATTTGTGTTATTATAAGTTATCAGAAATTCCGACGCCGCATTAGCAATATTTAAAATATGAGAGAAATTATATTAAGGAGATGAGAATTATGGACGAAAACATGAAGATTATAAATGCAATAATTCCAAACGCCCAAACAGAGCTATCATTATTAGCAAACCACCTGAATAAACTCAAAATATACGAAAGAGATAAGAGCAGATGGTTTATAAAAAGCCACGATGCATACGGAAAAGAAAAGTTAGTATTTGATGAAAATAAAAACCAAAAAAGACCTGAAGAGATTGTAAGGCAACTTTTTCTTTTTGAATTGACAGATAATTATGGTTATCCAATTGATAAAATTAAAGTTGAAGAGAAAGTAAGTTTTGGCAGAGAGAAGAAAAGAGCAGACATTGTTGTATATCAGCAAGATGGAATAACTCCTTGGATTTTGGTAGAAGTAAAAGCCCCACATGAGAAGCTAAATATCCCTCAGCTTAAGAGTTATTTGAATGCTGAAGGTTCTCCGATTGGTGTTGCGGTTAATGGTAAGGAAATAACAATTCTTTATAGACCATATCCAAAAGAATTTGATGATAACTTACCTGATATTCCGACATATACTGAATATTTAGAAGTAAAAGATACAAAAAACCCTGCCATAGAAGTTGCAGACATTGTTTTGAGTAGGAAATGGACTCTTGAAGAGTTAGAGAAAAAATCAAGAGAAAAGAAAAAGTCACTAAGAGAAATTATCGAACTGCTTGAAGAGTTAGTTTTAGCAAATTCTGGAGTAGATAGTTTTAATGAGATATTCAAGTTAATCTATGCCAAGCTATTTGATGAATGGGAAGCAAAAAGCAGAAAGAATAAAGAATTGAAGTTTAGAAAATATAAAGACCCGAAGACGACTTATAAAGTAATTTCCGAGCTATTTGAGGGTGCGAAGCAAGAGTGGAAAGGTATTTTTGAAAAAACAGATAAAATAAAACTTACTCCAGAACATTTGAGCGTATGCGTTGCAGAAATGCAAGAAGTAAAACTCTTTGGAGCAGATTTAAGAATAATTGATGAAGCCTTTGAATATTTAGTACCTGAAGTTTCAAAGTCAAAGAAAGGACAATATTTCACTCCAAGAGTGATAATAGATACTGCCGTAAAAATGCTAAATCCACACAAAAGGGAATACATAATTGATCCTGCCTGTGGTAGTGCAGGTTTTCTTGTTCATGCAATGCAATATGTATGGGACAAATACAATATGAAAGACAAAGATGTAAAAACTGCCTATGCAAGAAAATACTTATGGGGAATAGACTTTGAGGAAAAAGCAACGAAAATATCAAGAGCCATTATGCTAATTGCCGGTGATGGAAGATCCCACATTTACAAAGAAAACTCATTGGAGTTTATCAGATGGAGTGAAAAACTAAAAGCAGATTTGAGAGAAGAGGACCTTGTAAGAGACGATAAATTCAAGAAACTTAATTTTGACATTTTAATGACAAACCCGCCCTTTGCAGGTGATATAAAAGAAGGATGGCTTAAAGCACTTTATGATATTGTCCCCGAAAGCAAAAAGAAACCAGGTTCTAAAATAGATAGGCATATACTCTTCATTGAAAGAGCTTTGGATATGATAAAGCCAGGTGGAAGATTAGCAATTGTTTTGCCTCAGGGCGTGTTCAATAACACAAATGATAGATACATTCGGGAATTTATAATGAAAAAAGCCAGAATATTAGCGGTTATTGGATTACATGGCAATTCCTTTAAACCACATACTGGAACTAAAACATCTTTGTTGTTTTTGAGAAAATGGAAAGAAGAAGAGCTTGACGAGGGAGGGAATCCTAAAATTAAAGATTATCCTATTTTCTTTGCTGTTTCAAAAATCCCATTTAAGGATAATTCCGGAAATTATATCTTTGTAAAAGATGAGAATGG